>JAITBC010000332.1 GCA_031283785.1 Tannerella sp.
CTTATCATATTGTGCGATAAAATTATAGAAGCGCAGGACGTTCAAACGTATGCAAATCCGCTGTTTCTGTGATTGTCGGGAACATAACTTTCTTTTGGAAGATTACGACGCTTTGAAATATTTCAAATCAGCGCTGCATAGTGGCTCTTATCCAAAACTCAGGTTAATAGAGCTTCAAAAAAAAAATTTAGCCCTTACAATACAACTTTTTGACGTTTTTTGCAGTTCGGAACTTTTTGCGGTCTGTTTTCGCCAATAATATTATATCCTTAATATCAGAAATTTAATTGCGCTGTTTTCGTATTTTCGTATAAAAATGTACAAATCAAAAAAATACTGTAATTTTGCGGCGATAAAAAATATAAAATATGTGTATGAAAAATATATCTTTAAAGACCTGTATCCCTTATATTATGGCGATAACGATATTTGCGCTTATCTCAATAGTTTATTTTATGCCTGAAATTTTTCAGAACAAAGTCCTGTATCAGCACGATATTGTTACGGGTGTAAGTATCGGACAGGAATCAAGTAAATTCGCCAAAGAAACCGGTGAACGAACATTATGGACAAACGGACTGTTCGGAGGAATGCCGGTGTACCAGATTGCTCCGGGAGGTCCAAGCGGCAACCTGCAATATAAATTACGAACTTTGTTGACTTTGTATTTGCCTTCGCCGGCAAATCTCTTGTTTATGCTTCTGATAGGAGCGTTCATATTATTTATAGCTTTAAAATTAAATGTATGGATAGCTGTTTTAGGCGCCATAGCCTACACTTTTTCCTCTTATTTCCTTGTTATTATCGAAGCCGGACACATCTGGAAATTGTGTACGTTGGCGTATATCCCCCCAACATTTGCCGGCATAATATGGGCTTATCGTGGTAAATACTGGCTTGGCGCTTCGGTTACGGCGCTTTGTCTGGCATTGCAAATTTTTTCCAATCATCCGCAAATGACATTTTACTTTGCACTGATGATGATAGTTTATGTTGTCGGACTGTTCATTCACAGTTTTAAAAACAAACAGTTAGCCCGGTTTTTTAAAGCGACGGCAGTACTTGTGCCGGCAGCGCTGATTGCCGTAGCGCTAAATCTTACCAATCTGTATCATACTTACGATTACACTAAATATTCGATGCGCGGCGGCTCCGAATTAACTGACAATACGGGAGATCAGACCGGAGGAGGTCTTGAGCGCAGTTATGTAACAAGTTGGAGTTACGGCAGAAGCGAAACTTTTACCCTTTTGATACCCAACACTAAAGGCGGCGCTTCAGACGCCATGGGAAATAACGAAAAAGCAGCAAAAGAAATTGTATCGCTTGTACAGAACAACTCCCGTATAGACAGCAGAATGAAAAACAGTCTCGTTCAACAGATATATAATACAAACGCTTATTGGGGAGACCAATCGTTTACATCGGGACCCGTATATGCCGGCGCTTTTATTGTCTTTTTGTTTGTGTTGGGTATTTTCATCGTAAAAGGCTGGTTCAAATGGGTCCTGCTGATTTCCACAATCATGTCGATAATGCTTTCGTGGGGCAGCAATTTTATGTGGCTCACAAACTTATTCCTCGATTATTTCCCATATTACAATAAATTGCGAGCGGTGTCCTCTATGCTGGTTATAGCCGAACTGTGCATACCGATATTGGCTGTACTTGCCTTAAAAGAAATCATCGAAGACCCTTCAATAATAAAGAAAAAAACATATATCAAAGGACTAAAATCGAATGTTTCATTATTTTACATCAGCCTTGCCGCTACGGGAGGGCTTGTGTTACTGTTTATTATCGCTCCGACTGTGTTTTTCGGTTTTTTCAGTCAGCAGGAACTGACGATGTTTGATGAAGCGGTAACGAAAAATCCTCAAATGTCTGTTTTTATTTCGCAAATGACAGATATTATGGAGAGCGTTCGCATATCAATTTTCCGTGCGGATGCGTGGCGCAGTTTGACAGTCATTTGTCTGGGAGTAGCGTTTATATTGTTGTACGGCAGAAAAAAACTCGGTTTTAAACCGTTTATTGTAGCGGTTATAGCGCTGACATTAGTTGATATGTGGATGGTGAACAAACGCTATCTGAGCGCCGAAGATTTCAAGCCCAGAAAGAAACAGATGTCGGATATTGTGCCTAAAACGCCTGTTGACGACGAAATCCTGAAAGACACAGACCTTGATTATCGTGTTTATAATTTGACGGTCAGCCCGTTTAATGACGGCAGTACTTCTTTCTATCATAAGTCCATAGGAGGTTATCATGCAGCAAAATTGCGTCGTTATCAGGATATTATCGAACATTATATAAGCAGAATAACTGCCGAAAATGCAGAAAGTTTGATGGGAACCAAATATTTCGACATATTAAATATGTTGAATACCAAATATATTATTGTGCGGGGACAAAATAATGCTCCACGATTATTGCGAAATCCCAATGCGCTTGGCAATGCATGGTTTGTAGATGAAATAAAATGGGTCGGTAACGCGGACGAAGAAATTGCATCTCTGGCAAACATCAATCCGCTTAAAACTGCCGTTATCAATAAACGTTTCGAGACAGACGGGTTGAAAAACTTTGAATATAAGGTGAATAAACAGGAGACGGATAGCGCCGGCGTCAATAATTCTTCAATAAAACTCGTGGAATATCAGCCTAATAAACTGATATACGAATCGGATGTAGATACTGAAAAACTTGCGGTATTTTCCGAAGTATATTACCCGAAAGGCTGGCATGTTTCTATCGACGGACAGGAAACTGCCGATATCGTTTGCGCTGACTACATACTGCGGGCAATGCTGATTCCTGCGGGCAAGCACGTTGTAGAATTTCGT
>JAITBC010000318.1 GCA_031283785.1 Tannerella sp.
ACAGTTTTGGAAAACACAATATAGAAGCTCTGGGACTTTTTGAAGCGCGTTGGACGGAAGATAAAGTGACGACTACCAGTAAATCGGAATTTGACTTTCTTATCCCCGAATTGAATTACGGTACATCAGACAAAACAAAATGGGGGATGGGAGGCTCATCTTCCAGTACTGCACAATATGGGGCTGTCGCAAGGTTAAGTTATAACTTCGACCAGAAATATTTGATAGAGCTGGCAGGACGTTACGACGCCATTTACAAATATGCTCCGGGACGCAGAGGCGACTTTTTCCCTTCTGTTTCATTAGGTTGGAGAATTTCCGAAGAATCGTTTATGGCTTCTTTGCGTGATAATTTAGACAATTTAAAATTGCGCGCTTCGTATGGAAAATCCGGTAATCCTGTGGGTAATGCGTATGCTTACATGTCTTCTTATTCTATCGGTAACAGCTATCTGTGGGGACAGAACGGCGTCAGGGAACAGGGGATATACAGTACTGTGGAGTCAAATCCTAACCTTACATGGGAAACTGTCTGGAAAACCGACCTCGGATTCGACCTCAACGTATGGAAAGGATTACTGGGATTGGAATTTGACTGGTATCACGAAAAACGTAACGACAAGATTCTTGCCCCAAATGCGCAGGTGCCGGTAGAATACGGAGTCAGTCTGGCCGACGAAAATGCTGGTATAGACGCTCGTTGGGGCATAGATATCACCGTAAACAACCGTACTGAAATTGCAAAAGACTTGAGCCTGCAAAATTCTGTCGTGTTTAGTTTTACCGATCATCAGTTGATTGAAAATCACGAAAATCAAGGCACGTTATATAATCTCCGCAGACGTCAGACAGGACTTGCTTCGGGACAAATATGGGGATATAAATCTGCCGGTTTGTTTGCCGACGAAGAGGACGTCCGCAACTGGGCATTTCAGGATGCAGGAACCATGCCGGGAGATATCAAGTATGTCGATATCAATGGAGATGGAAAGATCGACAGCGAAGATATCGTGCATATAGGACGTTCAAGGATTCCTCAGATCATGTGGGGATACAATCTGAATGTCAGATGGAAAGGTTTCGATCTTGGCGTCTTTTTTCAGGGCACCGGACGGTCGAACTACTATCTTGGTACTGCCGACCGCGGAGTGCGAAGACCTTTTGCCGACGGGAAAGCCCGTATTGAACATTCTAAATCGTGGACAACCGACAACCCGAATCCCAATGCGGAATTTCCGCGTTTGCGCTCAAGTAATTTTGCAATGAACTATGCGGCATCCGATTTCTGGGTCATCAATTCCTCCTATATCAAACTTAAATCCGTAGACGTCGGCTATTCATTCAACCCGGAGCTGATAAAGAAAGCGGGAATGACCGACTTGCGTATAAATGCCAATTTCTATAACGTGTGGACAATCTTTTCTAAAGCATCCAAGGATTTCGATCCGGAAGTTCAGGATTTTTCAGCATACCCTCAACAATTTATTTCAACAATAGGATTAACTGCCACTTTCTAAATTCCGACAGAAAATGAAAAAAGTATATTTAACATTAGTAATAAGTATCATCGCACTTGTGTTCGAATCGTGCGACGACTTTTTGGAAATTACGCCCAATGACAGGATTGCCGACAGCGGCGTGTGGGATAATTCCACAACCATCAAATTCTATATAAACGATGTATACCACAGCATCAACGGGCCGCTTTACATCTGGTCAAGCCGGAATGGGCGCGATAATATAGGCGGAGCGCCGGCTATATTCGATAATTTTATGACGGGAGATCTTTGGTATAACGGTGGAAACCTGTATACCTATTCGCAGTGGAACAAATCGACTAGCTTGGGGGCACTTATACGTTGGACGGACTGTTATACGAATATCCGGAAAATTAATAACGCCATTCGGGAACTCAGCGCTACGACCGTTTTACCTCAGGAATATAAGGAACGGTATTTGGGCGACATGTATTTCTGGCGGGCTATGCTTTATTTTGAACTTTTCCGTTTCTATGGAAAAGTGCCTGTCATTGACCATGCGCAAAACAGGCATGAGGAGGAAATATTTAATCCCCGCAACAGTGAGACGGAAGTAGTCGATTTCTTTATTGGAGATTTTGAAAAAGCGATTGATTATTTACCCAAAGATATTCCGGCGGACGAACTCGGACGCGCCACGAAAGGAGCTGCTGTCGGAATGCTTTCTACAGCTTATCTTTATCTGGCCGGAGTGATGGAAGATATTATCGGATCGGACGCTAAGGAATACTACAGAAAAGCTTACGAAACCGCCGATATCCTTATAAACGGCGACTTGAAAGGTAAATACGATCTTTTCGGTAAAAATGCAACCGATAAGGGACAGGCATACCATGACTTGTTCATGGCGGCAAATGAATACAATGAAGAAGTGATTTTTGATATTCAATTTATCGACGATGGCGTTGGCGTATCGGGAAACGATCGTCGCGGGCACGATCTTATGGGAGTGTCCCACCCGGGAAGTTACGGGCAAAATACGGATGGATCATACGGCGGTTGGGGACGTAATACGCCAACTCAAAATATGGTGGATGAATTTCGCATGGCCGATGGATCCCGTTTCGAATGGAACAACCCTGAACATGCTGCTAATCCATATAATAACCGTGAACCCCGCTTCTATGCTTCCATTCTCTATACCGGAGCGCCCTGGAGAGGAGATGTGATTTACGCGTCAACCAATAAACCAAATTCCGCAGGAACCGATCTGGTAGACAACGCTACCATGAAAAGGGGAACGAACTCTTACACTATGACGGGATACTATCTTAAAAAATTGATTGACCCGACTAAAAGGGGAGGAACGCCAAACAGATATGCCCCATTTGAAGGCTCGGATCAAAACCTGATTGTATTGCGATATGCAGAAATATTATTAACGTATGCAGAAGCTAAAAACGAATATTCAGGCCCGGACCAGCAGGTTTACGAAACATTGAATGCAGTTCGTAACAGAGGTGGGTTACCTGACCTCGCCGGACTTGATCAAACAGGACTTAGAGAAGCTATAAGGGAAGAACGTCACATCGAACTCTGTTTTGAAAATAAACGTTATTTCGATATCATGCGCTGGCGGAAAGGCCCCGAAATCATAGGAAAGGATGTGTACGGTATTGATATCATGTACGCAATGGTTGATGGCGTCCCTGTACCTTCTTTCACAAAGGTATTACTCGCTTCCAAATCTTTTGAAAGTCCTAAAAACTATTTGATGCCTATTCCCGACGCCGTGACAGGACGGAACCCTAACTTGCTTCCGAATAATCAGGGATGGTAATCAAATTTCACTTGAAAAACAATTTTAGTTTTGAATGTTAAATTATATGCAAATGAAAAAAATGACTTATTTACTATTATCCGTTATGACGATTATCTCTTTCGGATGCAATGAAACGATAGATATTGAGATTCCTGAAAATTACGAAAAAGCGGATATAACCGGCATAACCGTTTATAATACCACCGGAACATCCATATCGTCAACTGTCGCAATTACCGATTCCGACAAAGAAGTTCTGGTCACTCTCAGGACAGCAAATGATCTGACAAAACTGAAAGTCTCCCTCACCGTATCGCCCGGTTCGACCGTCGTACAACCATTAGGCGCCGGATACCTTGATTTCTCGAATCCCAGGACCGTTACGGTCGTTTCCCCCGGCAAATCTGTGAAAAATGAATGGAGCATACAAATTAAAAATCCATAATGAAACTATTTTATAACGATTCTATTATGATTCAAATTATTAAAAGCGCGTTGTTCCTGTTCATAATCCTTTGCGTGACTTCATGCGCCAACAACGACAATGTCATGAAAAAACACGGCATTGTCAATGACGGCAAGACGTTGAACACGAAAGCGCTGCAAAGCGCAATCGATGAATGTTCAAAAAACGGGGGCGGCACGGTGCGTCTTACGGAAGGAAAATATCTGACGGGGACGATCGTTTTAAAGGATAATGTAACGATTCATCTGGAAAAAGAAGCCGTTATTCTTGGTAGCCGCGATATTGCCGATTATCCCGGTATGGGCAGGAGGAAATCTTTGATTTTTGCCGAAAATGCGGAAAATATTTCAATAACGGGAGAAGGTGAAATAAATGGTAACGGAGATGCTTTTACCCGTGAAAACAATGCGCCGAACCGTCCTACTTTGATACTTTTCTTCGATTGCAAAAAAGTAAGCGTAAATGGCGTCAAAATGACTGATTCCGGTTTCTGGACATTCCGGTTTGTCCGTTGTGACGGAGTGGATATCCATCATGTGAACGTAACGGGGCATGCCAATTGGAATAACGACGGTTTTGACATTGAAAGCAGGAATGTGAGCATCTCCGACTGTATACTTGATACGGACGATGATGCAATTTGCCTGAAAAGCGAGGACCCGGATTATGTTGTCGAAAATGTTACCGTGACGAATTGCAAACTGGCTTCCAACTGCAATTTCATTAAATTTGGAACGGCCAGCGCCGGAGGCTTCCGCAATGTCAGCATATCCAATTGTACGTTGGGCAAGTGCAGTCAGTCTGCTTTTCGTTTCTGGGAACAAAAAGTTCCCGGAGTCAGCAGTCCGGTTACAGGAATAGCCGGAATTGCTCTTGAAGTAGTAGACGGAGGATTCATGGAAAATATTACCGTGTCGGATATTACGATGGAAGATGTGCAAACGCCTGTTTTCATCCGTTTGGGAAGACGTAGAAATTCGGACAATTCTTACCTGAAAGATGTTCTCATCAAAAATATTGCCGCTTCTTCTGTCAGTTATATCGCAAGTTCCATTACAGGAGTTCCCGGTCTTATGGTCGAAAATGTGGAAATACGTGATATTGACCTGAAATTAAAAGCTGGGGGAAAAGTATCCGATACAATGACGGAAGTCCCGGAAGTAGAAGACAAATATCCCGAAAACAGGATGTTTGGAACGATGCTTCCCGCTTATGGCTTTTACATACGCCATGCTAATAATATCTCATTTAATAACATCAAACTGTCGGCGGTCGGCGGACTTGAAGAACGCCATGCCATAGTTGCGGACGATGTTACGAACCTCAAGGTGGAAAATTCCGAAATCCAGTCTCCCGGCGGCAGCAAAGCCGTTTTACTTTTGACGTCGTGTAAAAAAATTAAATTGAACCATAATGTATACAGTAATCCGGATTCTGTTACGGCGGAGAAAAAAAATACTCCTGATTCGGAAGTTGAATTAAATTGAGAATATCCGTTTTTAATGTTAAAATAAAGTATATGAGGAATTTATTAAGTTCGATTCTGTTTTTTATTATCCCTTTTATGGTGAAAGGCGATATAATAAATTACGCCGCGGATAACAGGTATATTCGACTTGACTCTAAAGATGTTCATCAGGGTGCATACGAATGGAAAATGATAAAATCAGGCGATGCAACCGCTTCTGCCGAGAAACTTTCCATGCCCGGGTTTGATGCCGAAGGATGGTTGACAGCCATTGTCCCGGGCACAGTACTCAATTCATTAGCGTACAATAAGGAATATCCCGAACCATATTATGGGGTCAATAATAAACTGGAATCGAACTTGATACCGGATATCTCCGTTGCCGGTCGGGGTTTTTACACCTACTGGTTTCGGACGGAATTTGAAATTCCGTCTTCATTCAAAAATAAAAATATATGGATACGTCCGGAAGGTATTAATTACAGGGCGGAAATATGGATAAACGGGAATCTGGTCGGCGTCATGACCGGCATGTTTATAAGCGACTGTATTGACGTTACCGAATTTGCGAAAGCAGGAGAAATAAATGCTATTGCCATTAAGGTATATCCCGTAGACAATCCCGGCACAACTAAGCCCAAGAGATGGGGCGCTGCGGGAGAATTTCATAATGGCGGCGACGGAAGTATCGGGTTAAACACAACGATGTTGATGTCTGTCGGTTGGGATTTTACATTCATGGATGGCATTCGCGACCGGAACACGGGCGTTTGGAAAAGTATTTTGTTGTATTCTACCGGGAAGATTGCTATGAAGCATCCGTTTGTCAGGTCAGAGTTGACAAAGCCTGATTACGACATGGCACAGGAATCTGTATCCGTGGAAATCGTCAATACGGCGACGTCCATGGATACGGTGACTTGTATAGTGAAAGGTGAAATCAGAGGGGAAAACATTTGTTTTGAAAAACCTGTCCGCATCTTGCGGGGGGAAAATTTAACCGTAACTTTTACTCCTGACGAATTTCCGCAACTCGTCATTCGCAATCCGCGTTTGTGGTGGCCGGTAAATAAGGGGTCGCAAGAATTATATGAACTGAAAATGACGGTTTCCGTCAATGGTGATGTCTCCGATTCCGTGAAAACGAAATTCGGCCTCAGGGAAGTCGTTTCAGATACGAACACTCCCGATAAATCGAGGGTGTTCTATGTGAACGGGCGCCGTCTGTTTATACGTGGGACAAACTGGATACCGGAAGCTATGCTGCGTAATTCGGATGAACGTACATACGCCGAATTGCGGTATACGCGTCAGTCGGGTATCAACATGATCAGGATGTGGGGCGGTGGAATTGCCGAATCGGATTATTTCTTTCAACTTTGCGACGAACTGGGGCTACTGGTATGGCAGGAATTTTGGATGACAGGCGACACCCGTCATCCTCGCGATAAAGCCGTTTATATGAGCAATGTCGAATCGACCGTAAAGAGAATCAGGAATCATCCTTCGCTGGTTTATTATGTCGCTTCAAACGAAAGTTCGGAAGTGACGGGAACGCGCGAACTATTAGCGGTGCTGGATGGAACGCGAGGCTACCAGATGCAGTCGGAGTGCGATGGTATACATGACGGAAGTCCGTACAAACAGGTAAATCCCATGCAGCATTACGAAAATACGGCATCAGCCAGAGGCAGTCGCGTGGATGGGTTTAACCCCGAATACGGCGCGCCTACTTTACCCGTAGTAGAAATTCTCCGCGAAATGATGGATGAGAAAGATTTATGGCCTGTCAACAGAGATGTATGGGATTATTTGGATGGAAACGGATTTCACTTGATGTCGACGATGTATAAAGACTTGGTCGACAACTATGGACAGTCTGCATCCATAGACGAGTTTGCGCAAAAAGCGCAATTTGTCGGAGCAATTAATTCCAAGAGCATCTGGGAAGTATGGAATTATAATAAACTGGATTATGGAGACAGGTTTGCATCAGGGTTGTTGTTCTGGTATCATAACTGTCCCGTCAGGCAAATATGCGCCCGGATGTGGGACTGGTCGCTGGAACCTACGGCTTCACTGTATCACACGGCCAATTCGCTGGAACCTTTACACGCTCAATTCGACTATCTGAAAAATACGGTGTCTGTCGTAAATGATTATTTTAAGGATTTCAGGGATTATACGGTTACTGCTGAAATATACGACCTGAATTCAAAGAAAGTATATGAAAAATCGGCTAAAGTAACTCTTCTTTCCGACGCTGTGGCAAATGATGCGCTTACAATTCTGTTCCCTGAAAATCTTACCGGGGTGCATTTTATTAAATTGCGACTTGGAAACGAAAAAGGGGAAGAGGTGTCGTCTAATTTTTATTGGCGATCCAACGATAAATATTTAGGAAAAACAACACTGACAGGTCCGGCTTCTTCCGGCTTCGAAGATTTATTAGAACTGAAACAGGCTAAACTGAAAACATCTTATAAAACAAGGGAACAGGATAATAAATTTTTCGTCGACATCTTTATTAAAAACGTATCTTCATCAATCGCTTTTTTTAATCAACTTCAACTTTTGGATCAGGAATCAAAACCTGTCCGGCCTTCATTTTATACAGATAATTTTTTTTCTCTGCTTCCGGGCGAAAGTAAGTCGGTAACCATCGAAACATCCGTCAAAAATTTGAAGGATAAAACGCCGACATTGGTCATAAAAGGTTGGAATATTAAAAAAAATAATATGCGACTCACGTCGGATGTGGGCACATAAATTGGGGAAATACGATATCAGCGCAAATGAATGTTAACACAACTTGGCATGGCCGTTTACGTAACTGTCATGTAATTTACTGAGCGTACTATCTTCACTCACGTTGCCTTCATGAAATTTACTTTTACAGCAGAAGCCTTTTTCGTCGGTCAGCAGCTCTAAGGAGAAGGCTTGGTTTCACAACTTCCATGCTGTTATAGCTGTAAATTTAGCCGGAGTTTTTTATTTCTGCAATTCTTCCTTTATGTTTATTTTCAATTGATTATATGTGACCTTTTTTTCTTCCTTAATCGCTGGGATAAATACCCTAATTAAATTTCCCTGCATTTTTTTTGCAAAAAAGTTGCAACTGTAAAAAAAAGATTTTATCTTGCGCCCGATTCTGAGAGTAGACGAAAAACTAATAATTAATATCATGGCAAAACATCAGGCAAATCATAAGATTAGAAATGTTTTTGATACTATCTGTTTCCCCCTTTGTAAATATACGTTAATGGGGGGGGGGGGGGCAAAACCTTATGTAACAGTCGTTTAACACTAAACAGCGTGTGCGGAGGCCACGCGCAAACAACCACGTCTCCGAAAGAAACAACCGTCTGCTGTCTTATTCCGGCAGAAGTGGGTGTATTTTTATTTCTTTCCGTTTTTCTGCAAAACATACAAAAGAGCGTTCCGCAAAAAGATACTACCTCTCTTTTTCGGTGTAACTACCGGAAAAGGGTAGAAATCTGCGTCTGTGATGAAAATCACGTCGTCAGCGCCGAACCCCGCGTTGTCCGTGGTGAAAATCATTACAGACGCTCCATATCACTATCACTATAAATTGTTTCACCCTTCAAATTTTACAACCTATGGAAAAGGAATAAAAAACAGCCATTCAGACCAGCTATGTCAACGTGCCGGCAAAGACGGCATAAAATCCTATTTTTTATAAACAAAAATTGATGCATATCGCATCGCCAATGAAAAACAGTATTAATTGTCAAAATTCAAAAGAATAAACTATGTTACATTATCAGGAAAACAAGCAAATGCGCTGTTTTTTCGGAAACAGCATACTAAAAGCCATCGTTATTTTACTGTGTCTTACGGGATTGTCGTCGTTCGCTTTTGCGCAGTCAGGCCAAAAGCAGATTACCGGCGTCGTATTGGATGAAACCGGGGCAAGCGTGATCGGAGCCAATGTCGTCGAGAAAGGTACGGCCAACGGCGTCATAACGGATGCGGACGGTCGTTTTTCGCTGTCGGTAAAGGAGAACGCGATGTTGCGCGTATCGTATGTCGGTTACGTTACGCAGGAAATAGTCGTTGGAAACCGAAGCAGCCTGCAAATCACGTTACAGGAAGATGCCCAGACGTTGGAGGAAGTAGTAGTCATCGGGTACGGATCGGTGAAGAAGTCTAACCTGACCAGTTCGATTTCCAAAATAGGCGACGACGCGATTACCGAGCGTCCGATTACTCAGCTGAGCGATGCCTTAGCCGGTCAGCTGGCCGGCGTGCGTGCGCAGAACACGAGCGGACTTCCCGGCGAAGACCTGCAGATACGGATCCGCGGCCTTAACTCCATCAATGGCGATAATAATCCGCTGTACGTGATCGACGGCGTTCCGCGAGACAACATGAATGACCTGAATCCTACGGATGTAGCCTCAATCCAGGTGTTGAAAGACGCTTCCGCTTCGGCCATTTACGGTGCGCGTGGTGGTAACGGCGTCGTGCTGGTTGAAACCAAACGCGGCAAGGGAAAACCGACTATTACGTTTGACGGGTATTACGGGCTGCAGAATCCGGAACAGATTCCGGGGATGATGTCTATCGACGAATGGCGGGCGTATAATGTATATTACCGCAATGAATCTTATTTGCGTTCGGGAGGATCCATGAAAGACCCGATGTCTTCGCGGCCGTCAGGCTACCAGATTCCCGACGCTTGGTTCAGTCCCGACCGGACAGGTGTTGACTGGCAGGACGCTATCCTGCGGACGGCGCCCATCCAGAATTATCAAGTATCGGCTTCGGGCAGTAACGACATGGGAAGTATTTTTATTTCGGGAGGATATTTCGATCAGGACGGTGTCATCCTGGCGAGTTACTATAACCGGTTCAACTTCCGGTTGAATGCGACGCTGAATTTAGGCAAACGGGCACGCGTGGGTGTCAATCTTTCCCCGTCCTTTTCAACACAGGAGAGCGGCGAAGCTACAGGAAAGGAAAGCGCCCTGCATCATGCACTGATGCAATCGCCCATCATTAACCTGAACGAAGGCACCAAAGAGTGGGGTTTTCCGGACGGTCTGTCGGCCGGATTGGTCTATCCTAATCCGGTTGAACAATTGAAACAAACAACCTCAGAGGTAAAAAAAGGACGAATTTTCACCATTGTTTGGGGAGAAGTAGACATCATGGATGGATTGACTTTCCGCAGTCAATACAGTTACAATTACGATACGCAGACCTACGAATGGTTTCAGCCGGCCAATATTGTCTACCAGGATTACGGAAATACTTCGCGGGGAAGTAGCGACGCAGGCAAGTGGACGGGCTGGGCGATCCAGAATACGCTGTCGTATGTCAAAACGTTCAATGGCAATGAATTGAACGTTCTGCTGGGGCAGAGTGCCGATATGAACGATACGTACCGGATTTACGCTACAGCTACGGGCTGGCCGTCCGAAGATATCCCGACGCTGAATGTGACCACTACGCCCACAAGGGCATCGACGGAAAAAAACAGACGTACGTCGGCCTCCGTCTTTGGGCGTCTGTCTTACGCCTACAAAGACCGGTATCTGTTGAATATGAGCGTTCGGCGCGACGGGTCGTCCCGTTTCGGAACGAACAATAAATGGGGAATGTTCCCCGCCGTTTCGGGCGGATGGAAAATCAATGAAGAGTCGTTCCTGAAGCGGGTGGACTGGCTTTCGCTGTTAAAGATCAGGGCGTCGTGGGGCAAAGCCGGTAACGACCGGATCGGCAATTACGATTATATGGCGCGGATGGCGATCGAAAATACGGCATGGAACAATACGAAACAGGCAGGCATGATACCCGGTAATATCGCGAATAACAACCTGCAATGGGAAAGTATAGTTTCGACTGACTTGGGGCTGGACTTTTCGGTTTTAAAAAACAGACTTCAGTTCAGTTTTGACTATTATATCAATACGTCCGACAAGCTGCTGTTCAATGTGCCGATTCCCAGTACGACGGGATTTGATTCGTACCGTACCAACTTGGGTAAGGTGGAAAACCGGGGATGGGAAATCGACATTACCTCCCACAATCTGGATGGCGCGTTCAAATGGTCGACCTCGCTGAATCTTTCCCGCAACCGCAACAAGGTGCTGGACATGGGCGACATCGATCAGTTCACCTCCACAAGCTGGGACGGACAGTTCATTACTAAAGTCGGTGGACCGATCTCGCAATTTTATGTCTATCGGACGAACGGCCTGCTGACCGAAGCAGATTTTGACGCCGACGGCAAAGCCACTGTGCCGATTTTCTCCGGACAGCAACCGTATACAGTAAAATATGTGGATCAAAACGACGACGGTGTCATCAACGCTAACGACCTGACGCCCTGGGGCAACAACCTGCCAGACCTAATGTACGGCCTGACTAACAGGTTTTCGTATAAGGGCTTGGAAATTAGCGTATTGTTGCAGGGGCAAATCGGAGGCGACATCATGTTTCTCGGCCAACGGCAGCTGGATAACGCCAGCACGGGAATCAATACGTTCCGGCGATGGCTACATTCCTATAAACCGGATTATGAGGCTATCTACGGACAGGGCGAAAACCCGATACCGACCGAGCTGGGTGTGGATATGTCGTGGGACGGCGAAACGCCGTATGTTTTCGGCAGTAATCGCTGGCAGAACAACGACGACCGCCGGATTTACGATGCCACGTTCCTGAAAATAAAAAACGTCACGCTGGCCTGGAATTTGCCGGGTAAGGCATTGAAAAGCCTCTTTGCCAAAAATGCGCGTGTATATCTATCTGTGGACAATCTGAAGAATTTCAACAGTTACCCGGGCGCTACGCCCGAATCCAATAGCTCTGGCAATACGACGACACAGCAGGGCGTCGATTACATAACATATCCGGTATCAAGAAGATTTGTGCTGGGAGTCAATATTAATTTTTAAAATGCAAATGTGATGAAGAAGATAGTAAAATATATCGGATTAAGTTTTTTTGCCTGCATTCTTTTTACTGCATGTGAAGACTTTTTGACGGAAATACCCATGGACGCATATAGCGTGGACGGCAAATACAAAACGCAGGATGATTTCATACAGGCGATTGCCGGTGTATATTCCCGAAACCAGACGCTGTACAGCGGTCATGAAGGCTGGTTTAGCCGTGTTGCGCTACGCGCCGATGACAGTCAAAACGGCGCAACGTATGCCTATGGATTTGATCAGTTTACGGAAAACAGCGTCGATGTGACTTTCCTGAATACCGGCTGGAAAGAACTGTATAAAATCATTTCCTTTTCTAACCTCATTCTGGACAGGATTGACGCCGCTCAGTTTACCGATGTTCAGCTAAAAGATTACATTAAGGGTGAGGCGTACATGTTTCGGGGTTATGCCTACTGGACGCTTGGCTGGCAGTTCGGCGGCGTACCCCTGTACGACAAACCCGTGACAACGGAAGAAGTGCTGCAGATTAAACGTAGTACGCAGGCCGAAACCTTCGATTTCGCCGTTGCCGACTATAAGCGGGCGATCGAACTGCTTCCCGAAGCCTGGACGGGCGCCGGCATCGGACGTGTGACTAAATATGCGGCGGCGGGTATGCTGGCGCGTCTATACATGTTTCGAGGCGAATTTTTGCAGGCCAAAACTTACCTGGCCCAAGTCATACAGTCAGGGAACTATATTATGGCAGCCAAATACCGGGATTGTTTCTCGGACGACCACGATAACGATCCGGAACGGGTCTGGTCTGTTCAGTTTATGGGTGGGCAAAGCGGCGAAGGACAGACTTATTCATCAAGCATGTTGCCCCAGGGCGCGAATCCGAATCCGTACATGCCGTTTGGCGGATACGCTTCGGCTATTCGCATGTCCGAAAACATGGTGGCCGCTTATGAATCTGGCGACTTGCGGAAAGAGATAACAATCGCTACGGGGCTTACCATCAACGGCCTGTTGGACACTGTGTCTGACTGGTGCATCAAATACACGTATGACATTGCCTACACACCTGCGATACAGAGCGACTGGGCTATTGACATCAATATCTTGCGCTATACGGATGTGGTGATGATGTATGCTGAGGCGTTGAACGAAGAAGGTTACGTTGCCGACGGCGAGGCGTTTCAGTTGGTTAATGAAGTAAGGGCGAGGGCCGGGTTGGCGTCGTTAGATCCCGCCGAAGTGAGTGACAAGGACAAATTTCGGAATGTGATCAAACGTGAACGCAGAGTGGAATTTTGCTGGGAAGGGCTTCGCTGGCTCGACCTGGTACGCTGGGGTGACGCCGTGCAGGTGATGAACGAGCATTTCCTGCATCCCGACGAAGGCGGAGGACGGTATCACATGGAGCCTCACCAGGTTCTTTTCCAGATTCCCTTCGATCAGCTGTCGCGTTACAATAACACTGATATCCTGTGGCAAAACCCTGGATACTAGCGAATGGCAGAAAAGCGCTCGAAACGCCCGATGGAAAAACGGAACAGGGCAGACCAGATACTCTATATCGAAGACATGATCAAAAATGAAAAAGAATGGTGATGGGAAAACGACGGATTCGTCCTTGACTTTATCCATTAAGAATGATTTTTTTTTAAAACCAAACAGAACGATGAAACATTATATTTTTTTACTGACAGTTATCGCGCTGACGTTTTCCTGTAACGGCCGAAAGTCCGGCGTCTACAATGACGGATACGTCGCGTATGCCCCGACGTCGCTTACGCCGGAAGAAAAGGAAATGGTTGTGAAGGCCATCGCGCCTTTACACGAACGCTACGAACCTGAATTTAAGATGCTGGCGACGGACATCCGGGCATGGAATTACCATACCGACGCGCTGAGCGGACACTTCCATGAAGTGCGCGGATCGTTCTCATATGCCGTGGCCCTGCTGGACCTGGGTGATCCGCAATACCGGCAACGGGCTTTCGATATCATTGAGAAAACCGTCAGCTTGCAAGATGTCGACCCGAACTCGAAATCCTGCGGCGTTTGGCCATATTACGAAGAGGAACAGCTGGCTACTAAAAAATCGCCCATCGACTACAACTGGGCTGATTTCAACGCCGTATCGTTGCTCGACATCTATATGGGACACCGGGACGAACTGCCGCCCGCTTTGCTGGAGAAGGTGGAAAACGCCCTTATTCTGGCAGGTAAATCCGTGCAGAAACGCAACTGCGGTCCGGGATACACGAACATCGCCATCATGGGGACGTATGTTACCTGGATGGTCTCGCGTCTGTTCGACCTTCCCGAAATGCAGGAATACGCAGCCAAACGGCTGAAAACGTTTTACGAATACACGCTGGAAAAGAACGGTTTTTCGGAATACAACAGCCCGACGTATACCATCGTAGCACTGGACGAATTGGAACGGATGCGGCGGCATATCGTCGAGCCTGAGGCCAAGGCGATGATAGAAGAACTCTATGCCGTAGCCTGGGGGATCATTGCGCGGCACTATCACCGGCCAAGCGGACAGTGGGCAGGGCCGCACAGCCGTTCGTACAGTACGCTCATCCGTCCTTCGTTCTATGGATTGCTTTTCGAGGCATCCGGTGGTAAGATAGATATGGGTGTTCGGCCTTCGCGCAGCGACGCAAAAATAAAACATCAGATACCGGCGTCAATCCTGCCTCTTTTCCTGAAGCCGGTATATCCACGCGTTGAACGGGACGTGTTTGAGAATCGAGAGCCGCAAATCGTCGGAACGACTTATTTGACGCAGTCATACGCCCTCTCGTCGGCCAACCGTTCGAGCCTGTGGAACCAACGCCGCCCGTTTCTCGTCTACTGGGGCACGCAGCAGCCCCATTACTTGCAGGTACGCCTCCTGCACGACTTCTACGACCTGAGTACGGCCATGTATTTCAGCGAACAGCGGGACAGTACGGTACTGTCGGTCGTCAACTTTGCCACCGACGGAGGCGATAAGCATATCAACATCGACATCATCAAGGAGGGGAAGTTCACGGCAAAGGATCTGCGCCTGCGTTTCGAGTTCGGCGCCGTTTCTGCAGATGAACTGCCGCCACTTCCGCAGCATGACTATGCGCCGATCTGTTTTATACTTGACGGACTGCCCTTCAGTCTGCAACTGTTTTACAGCGTATTTGGCAGCTACAAAGGCTGCTGGAAGAAAGGCGGCGACGAAACGTGCGCTTGGCTGGACTATGTCATTTATTCGGGCGACGAAACGGAAATCGACCTGGCCCATACAGACGCCGCCGCGCTGGGATTTGCGTTCGGCGTTGGGAACATGTCGGAAGAGGCCGCGGCTTGCACGGTCAAAAATGGCCTGCTGAGCGCCGCGTGGAAGGGATTGAAAGTCAATGCGCCCGTCAAACCGGATAAAAAACCGGCGAATTATTAATATTAAAAATGAATATCGCATATGATACCGAATTATCCATATCGCACTAAGCCAAAGCTGTATCAAAAGAACGTCTTTTTAACAAATTATCCCTGTCAAAACATACCATACCATAGAAGGGGTATGGGTACGGTGTCAGATATTCATTTATTAAAATTAGCTACAAATGAGAAAACTGTTTATTTTATTATTCATCGCCTGTATAGCGACAGGAACTTTTGCTTATGACCTGAATATTAATGTCTTGAAAGCGAAAGGCGATGGGAAAACCGACAATACGAAGATTATTCAGGCTGCGATTGACCGGTGCGCTGCCAAAAAAGGAAAAGTGATCATTCCTCCGGGTATTTATCTTGTTCAGCCTTTGTTTCTGAAATCGAATGTGCACCTCCATCTGGAACAGGGCGCTACGCTGATTGGCAGCACCGATCTTCAGATCTATCACAAAACTTTTAAGGATATAAAACAGGCTCCGGCGCTGATTTATGCGGAAAAGGCGGAGAACATAACGGTTAGCGGAGAAGGCGTGATTAACGGTCAGGGCGAACATGCAAACTTTCAGTGTGGAGATTCAAAAGGAGATCGGCCGCGACTTCTGTATTTTGTGGACTGCAAAAATGTAACGGTCAAAGATGTGACGTTGCGAAATGCAGCATTCTGGGTGCAGGATTACCAGAGTTGCGACGGCGTATATATAAAGGGAGTGAAGGTATTCAGCCAATGTAACTGGAATAATGACGGGCTGGACATCGACAGCCGGAATGTGATTGTTTCCGACTGTTATATTGATTCAGGCGACGACGCTTTATGTTTCAAGAGCCACCGGGACGAGGTTTGTGAAAATATAACGGTTACAAACTGTGTGCTGCGGAGCAACTGCAATGCGATCAAGTTCGGAACGGCCACGCGGAGTGGTTTCAGAAATATATCCGTCTCCAACTGCGTGATTTATAAAGCTACCGAAGACAGGTTCCGGAAGTGGAAAACTGCTTATCCGTGGATGAATATCACAGATGACGAAACGGTGATTGCAGGCATTGCCATCGAATCGGTGGACGGTGGCGTAACGGAAAATATATCGGTTTCGGATATTGTCATGTCGAATGTACAGACCCCTATTTTCATAAAGCTGGGAGATCGGAACAGGACTTTTACGAATCGGGTAAGCGTATTGAAAGATATTTCGATCCATAATATAGTAGCGCGCAGTTCCAGCAAGTTGGCATGCTCTATTACCGGAGTTCCCGGAAATTATGTAGAGAATGTGACGGTCGGTAATGTGCATATCTTCGCGCCGGGAGGAGGCATTGATGAAAACATGACGCAGGCAGTTCCTGAAAACAGGGCCGGTTATCCGGAAAACAGAATGTTTGATGCAGTTCTGCCGGCATCGGGTTTTTATGTAAGACATGCACGCAACGTTTCATTCAATAACGTAAGTATAAAAACGGTTGCTCCAGACAAACGTCCGGCATTTTATCTGGATGATACGGAAAACGTCAGGTTTGCAGGCTGTACCGAGAACGATAAACAGATTCGTGTGGAAGACGCAGGGCTTAACTATTTCCCGGAAGGATACAGGCCGGAAGAGATCGGCGCCCGGTTAAGCAAACGGTTTATTCCCGGCAGGCACATGTTTCACAGAAGAAACAGCCGTGACGGCATCCACTATGCAGAGGTCTGCACTTGGTACGGTGCGTTAAAATATGCCGTAGCCGCCGGCGATCAAGTGCTTGTCGGACAGTTGCGGGACAGGTTTGAGCCGCTGTTTACCACCGAATCGAAACATCTGCCTTCGACGGATCATGTGGATCTGAATATGTTCGGCTGTCTTCCGCTCGAATTTTATCAAATAACGGGAGACAGGCGCTATTTCGATCTCGGTATCCCTTATGCGAATACGCAGTGGCAGACGCCGGACAACGCCACTGCCGAAGAGAAAATCTGGGCTGGGGGAAATTTTTCGTGGCAAACGCGTTTATGGATTGACGACATGTTTATGATCACGATCATTCAGTCGCAGGCTTATCTGGCAACCGGCAAAAGGGAGTACATCGACCGTGCCGCCCGCGAAATGGTCATGTATCTGGATTCGCTGCAGCGTCCGAACGGGCTGTTTTTCCATGCTCCGGACGCGCCATTCTTCTGGGGACGCGGAAACGGCTGGATGGCAGTCGGAATGACCGAACTGCTGCGATGGCTGCCTGCCGATAATCCCGATCGACCGCGGATACTGAAAGGTTATATAGCCATGATGGAAAGCCTGAAATCGTTTCAGTCAGAATCGGGGATGTGGCGCCAGCTGATCGACGCGCCGGAATTTTGGCCGGAGACCTCCGGGACGGCTATGTTTACATACGCCATGATCACGGGCGTAAAATCGGGCTGGCTGGACAGGGTGGAATATACTCCGTTAGTGCGGAAAGCCTGGATGGCGCTGGTTACCTACATTAACAGCGATGGCGACGTAGCGGAAGTGTGTGTGGGTACGAATAAAAAGGACGATCGGCAGTATTATTACGACCGGCCGCGGATTGCCGGCGACTATCACGGTCAGGCGCCTGTCCTCTGGTGCGCCTCGGTGCTGCTGACGGATGATAGTAAAAAATAAAACAGGGAATGTCGGTTGATATGTAGGTTCGCCGGACGTTTTTTATTCGTCAGTGTGTGATTGAAAAAAAATTATGTATATTTGCGATGATTTCCTTGTATAATAACCATTCTACCGAGCGATACATTCCTGATATTAGGTATGTTATTATACGATATTTATTTAACAGATATATAATAACCGTAAAAATGAAAAGTGATTTTGTATTATTATTCGCACTCTTATGCCTGACTCCCATATATAGTCAGGTGCAATATGTAGAAGAAGATGACAATCGGGCCGGATTTAATCTCAATAAACCGGAACGCGAAGAATGGCTTCGCGATTTAGGCTTCGGACTGTTTATTCACTGGGCGCACGACAGTCAGCTGGGAATTGTAATAAGCCATTCTTTGGCCGGCGCTTCCGACGATTATTGCCGGCGATATTTCGAAGAACTGCCAAAAACATTTGTCCCGGACAAGTTCCATGCTGCAGAATGGGCGCGCCTGGCTAAGGTAATAGGAGTAAAATACGTGGTGTTCACGACAAAACACCATTCGGGATTCTGTATGTGGAATACTAAAACAACGAATTTCGGCATCATGAATACTCCGTATAAAAAAGACCTGTTGAAGGAATTGACAGACGCCCTGCGTAAAGAAGGACTTGCAATCGGATTCTATTACTCGCCCGAAGATTTCAAGTTTTTGTATGATAACGGGATATTAATCAATCGTGGAGACTTGAAATTCGCACCGGAGTTCGTCAAAAAATACGAAAACTTTATCGAAGCCCAATGCAAAGAATTATTCACCAAATATGGGAAAATCGACCTTCTTTTTATTGACGGCGAGCCTAAAGACCCTGCAAAATATACTGGCTGGAAATTGCAACCCGACCTGATTGTAACACGGGGCGCGATTAATACTCCGGAACAGACCGTGCCGGGAGCGGCCTCGGATGTCCTGTGGGAATCCAATCTCACGATAGGAACACAATGGCAATACAAACCGACCAACGAAGACTTCAAATCCGGAACCCGACTGATCGAAATCCTTATCGAAACACGTGCTAAAGGCGGAAATTTCCTGCTGAACACAGGCCCGCATCCGGACGGATATATCCCGAAAGAACAGGAAGAACGTATGCGCGAAATAGCGGCCTGGATGTTTATCAATCAGGAAAGTATCTATAGCGTCAGGCCATGGATTATTACCAACGAAGAGAATCTGTGGTTCTCATGCTCGAAAGATCGAAAAAATGTGTACGTATATATAACCGGAATCCCCGACTGGCCAAAAGGAATGAGGAAAGAATTTTTACTGCGTTCGGTAAAAGCTACTGCCGACACGCGTGCGCACGTACTCGGACAGAACGACAAAGTAGTGGAATACAGTAATCAGATACCTGATACGCGAATCGAACAGACGCCGGAAGGATTGAAAGTTTCATGCGTACGTGCGCAACGTATTTACAACAACTCCAAATGGCCGAATCCGGTTGTCTTGAAACTCGAAAACGTCGAGCCGGCCTTAAACCCGCCGCAAATCGTCACTCTGTCGGCCAGAGACGACAACGGAAAAATCATTATGACAGGGAAATTAGCTTCTACAGACGATGACAACAAGCCCTTGAAAGTGGGTTTCCTTTTCCGGCCATACGCGGGATTTGTAGAAAACATGTACGGTAAAGACTGGCAGGAATCGGCGCTCACGGACATCGCCGCCGCCGGCGAATACAGCATCGAAATATCCGGCTTGGAAAAAGGCGTGGAATATGAATACCGTGCAGTGGTAAAACATCCGCTGATTAGCATAAAGGGAGAAATCAAACGAATAAGCGTGACTGCGCCGTAAAGCGATGTCGGAGTGGAGATATCCGGGGAATATTTCCCACCGATTATTTTGCTGTTCAAAAAAAAATCTGTATTTTTGTATGCCATCAATAAGTATAATGGACATTAATAAATAAATCATGAAGAGTA
Organism: Tannerella sp.; assembly: GCA_031283785.1. The sequence goes on from JAITBC010000318.1 coordinate 20,171, forward strand.
ATTTAATACGATTCGACTGGGCTGCAAAACGTTTGCTGCGTCAAAAATCCAATTTTGTTGTGTTGGAAGGATTGCTGTCCACGCTACTGGAAGAAGATATTCATATCGTCCGCATGCTTGAAAGCGAAGGTAATAAGGAGCATGTCAACGACAAGTTCAACCGCGTTGACATGCTGGCAGAGAACAGTAAGGGAGAATTAATCATTGTGGAAATCCAAAACAACCGCGAACTGGATTATTTCCACCGGATGCTATACGGTGTATCGAAAGCGATCACAGAATACATCAGCGAAGGAGCAGAGTACAGTCAGGTAAAAAAACTTTACTCCATAAATGTCGTATACTTTGATTTGGGACAGGGCGAAGATTATGTATATCACGGACGCACGGAATTTCGCGGTATTCACAAGCATGACATACTTCAACTCTCTCAACGTCAGCAGGATCAATTTACATATGATGACGCCGGCGATTTATTTCCGGAGTACTATATTATTCGCATAGACGAATTTAACCGGAAAGCTGTTACTCCATTAGATGAATGGATTTCATACCTGAAAACGGGCGAAATCCCCGAGAACGTCAAAGCAAAAGGCTTAAATGAAGCCCGCGAGCGTTTACAGAAAGACCGTCTGGATAAATCGGAACGGGCGGCGTACGATGCTCACCTGGAAGCGTTACGATACCAAAAAAGCGTAATAAAAACTTCATTGATCGAAGGACGCGCAGAAGGTCGTGCAGAAGGTCGCGCAGAAGGACGAACGGAAGGCGAAGCCATCGGTTTGAAAAAAGGAAAGGCAGAAGTTGTAATGGCGAGCGAAAAAGCCGGTTTATCCGTCGAAACCATCGCTAATATTACAGGATTTACGCCGGAAGAAATTACGGATATTATTAAACAACACCAACAATAGAGTGTTTCTAATAATCCTCTGAATTGCTTCACACCTGCCTTTCGCGTTCGTTGGTGGCGGTGACAGGTGATTATTGGATTCATCCGGATTTTAGCTACAAAGAGTGAAGAAATTATCAAGGCAGTGTCCCGGCACAGTAAGCAGTTTTACATTCGAGCCGACAAACACGAATCCCTGTATAAAACCGTATTCGGTATAACGGACTGGAAGGACGTAGAAATTCAACTGTACCTGTTTGAAGGCGAGAAGTTCAATTACCGCTGCATATTGACAAACGACCGAAAATTTTCGGAGGCAGAAGTAATGTCGAGAAAGTACGAGAGGAATACGTTTGAATAATTGATAACTTTTGTTCCGTCCATTGTTGTTTATTTTTTGCAAATCATGTAATTTGGGTACCGGCGGCATCATAACGATGAATGGCTTGTCCTGTATTCTTTCGGAGTTTGGTTATTGTGATATTTGGCAAATTCCTTATAAAAATGGGAGCGATTGGTAAAACCTGTTTTATACATGATTTCCTGAATGGTTTGGGTCGTTGTGAGTAACAGTTTGGCGGCATATATGATCCGTTGTTTTTTGATAAAATCTTTTGGCGAAGGTTGATTGAGATCTTTGAATTTCCGGTACAGGTTACGGACGCTTATCTGGAGACCGCTTGCGAGATTGTCCGGTAAAAAGTCCGAATTGTCGATGTTGTCGTCTATAATACGAATGGCGGTTTGTAAAAAATCCCTGTCTTCTTTGTGCATTAGTTGCCCTTTCGAAAAATCGTAAGCGCTGGCTGAGGAATTGTAATACTGTTGTAGATTTTCCCGGTTCTTTATCAGATGTTTGATTACCGTTTTAAGGTATTGGGCATCAAACGGTTTTGGGATATAGACGTCTGAGCCCGATTCGATGCCTTCAATTTGTTCGTCAATGGCATTTTTAGCGGACAGAATGATAATAGGAATATGCGTGGTATATTGGTTTTCTTTGAGTTTCCTTATCAGGGAAATTCCGTCCATATCCGGCATTATAATATCGGTAATAATCAGATCCGGGGTTGACAGTTGAAGTTGTTGCAGCCCTATCTTCCCGTCGGTTGCGGTGATGACCGTATATTCGTCCGAGAGAATTTCCTTTATCATCCATAATAATTCCCTGTTATCATCAATTACCAGAATCCGCACATTATGTTTTTTCCGGTCATCACAGGAATCTTCATTTTCTATTCCCGCTTCTTCTTCTTCTTCTTTTGAATACGTCCGGTTTCGTAAATCTTCCGGAGTCCGGCGTAACATATTATCCGTATCCTTTCCATTCTGTTCAAGGAAGGGAAGTGAAACGATGAAACGGGCATAGCGGTTCAATTCGCTTTCAACTTCTATTTTCCCACGGAGCAATTCCGTCATGCTATGGCATATAGCCAGTCCCAGTCCGTTTCTGGAAGAGAGACCCTTGATCGTATTTTCCCTGATATTGTCCAACACGCTGTAACGGTTAAATATGGACGGGATGTCTTCCTTACAGATGCCTTTGCCGGTATTATAGACTTTCAGGTGCAGAGTGTCGTTGTCCATGCTTGTCGAGACCGTTATTTCTCCTCCGGAGGGCGTGTATTTGAAAGCATTGGAGATCAGGTTATTCAATATTTTTGTAAAACAGCTGTAATCGGTATTCCAGATTATATCGGGGACGACCTGAACATTAAAGTCGATATTGTTTTGTTCGGACAGTTCGTTGAAAGCGTCTTTCATGTCGAACAGCAGTGAACTGATGTTTAAAGGCTGGATAAGGATTTTTTTGTTTCCTGTTTCCATGCGGCGAAAATCGATAACTTCCTGAATCAGGCTGTTCAGCCTTTCGGTATTTGACTTGATAATCCGGGTATATTTCTTTACAAACGAATCGCTGCCGTCATGCGAAAGAATCCGTTCACATGGCACGTAAATAAGAGTCAGAGGGGTACATAACTCGTGGGTGATGTTGGTAAAAAAGCGGAGTTTTCCTTCATACATTTCTTCCTTATATTTTTCGTCCAGTTCTTTTGCTATCATTTTTTTCTTTTTCTTGTATTTATCTTTCAGGTAGAGATACATTAAAATGAGCGCCCCGACAGTTGACAGCACATAGATGATTCTGGCGATAAGGCTCGCATACCAGGGCGGCAGGATGACGATGCGTAAGTTTTGTGTACGGTTTTCATAATCGGTAATACCGTCGTTATACCTGACCTTCAAAAGATAATTACCGGGAGGGATATTTGTAAACTGGGCTTCATTTAACGGGGTATCCATCCAAACGTCGCTAAAATTCTCCAGTTTGTAGG
>JAITBC010000331.1 GCA_031283785.1 Tannerella sp.
TTAACGAAAGTTCTTCCACGTATCTGTAATATATCGCTTTCCGTTGATTGGAAGTGGCAAGTACGGACAACATTTTCCGTATTTCATTACGAATATTCTCGGACCGTTCCTTTTCCATATAAACATCTTCTGCAGAACAGACAAACATCGATTCATCTTCACATTCATCAAGCGACGTTACTTCTTTAGCATCACGGAAAGCCCTGTATAACCCATTGCGTAATGCTTTCTTTAAATAAAATTCCAGATTTTCCCTTTGCAGATTTTCCCTTATCTTATAAATATTTACAAATACATCATGTATACAATCTTTTATCAAATCCCTGTTTTGAGTAATACAAAGACCGTAGGCAAACATATCCTGAGCATAAGCATAATATATTTTGGAAAAGGCAACAGCATCGCCTTCACAAAATTTTTCCCATACATCAACAGGTATGTCAAATGATGATTGTACTGTTTCCATTCAATTTTATGCCATGGTGCAAAATTAGATGAAAATCGTGCGATTTCCAAGCGCATGCATGAAAAAAAGTTTTCTATTTTCCCCCTACCCTATTCTTCGGGACTGTTTTCCCCTCCATATCCGCCCTGGATTTGCTGGTGGTTACTATATAAACGCCGGTAAATACCAGAATGGCCGACAGAACGTTATCAAAGCCGAAGACTGCCTGTCCCATAACAACTCCTGCCATCGAGGCGGTAACAGGTTGCAGATAATTATACATGCCGATGGTCGTCGGACGTAATACCTTTTGTCCGATCGGTATCAACAGATAGCTGACGAATGTAGCCATCACCACTACAAAAGCGATGCATATCCGGTCGGCAGCCGACAGCCCTGCATAATCTACGCCGGCAAGCGCTTTGTATGAATACGGCAGACAGAAGACGGAGGCAAAGAGAAACATCCATTTCATCAATGTAACCGGACTGTAACGTAAAATCAGGTTCTTAAACAGCGTCAGGTAGAGAGCAAAAGAGACGACACTGCATAAAACGAGGAGATTCCCCAACACATTCCGGTTGCCGTCTTCAGCCTGTGCGTGGTTTAATATCAACAGGAGAGCGCCTGATAAACCGATCAGCACACCGATAAATTTCTTCCATGTAACAGGTTCTTTCTGGATAAATGCCGCCAGAAACATACTCACGACAGGTAAGACGGTTTGTATAACAGAGGCGTCAACAGGCGTGGTCATGGACAAACCGACAATGAATGACGTTTGATTAAGTATCAGCGCAAAAAAGGAGGCAAAGAATAACATTATAAGATCGCCGGAGGAAACTTTCTCCTTCTTGACGAACAGCGACAATAACCAGAAAAGCGCCGAACCTCCCGCAATACGAAAATAAGTAAGTGCAAAAGGATCAACAGTTTCGGGGATGATAGATCGGGAGATGGGAATATTCAATCCAAAAATGACATATGCCACAAATAAAGCAGAATGGCCGGGAATCTTTTTTTTATTCATCTATGCAATTCACACATTATTACAATCATAAGATTGCGTTATTATGGCGCAAAGATAGCTCTTTTTTTTAAATGCAAATAAAATAAACCGGAATGTATGCCAAAGTGAATCGAAAATATTATTTTTGCAGCGTTAGATTTCACATTTATGCGACGGAGCATGATGTCCGATATTGAAAAATGATATTAATATGAAGATTTTAAAACCGTTATTTACTGCTTTCGCAATTTTTATTGCAGCGGCCTGTGCCTCCGAAAAAGAGAATTTTTCGGAGAATATTACGTATGCCGTGCGGATGGCCGATTCGGAGATGAAGCGTTGTCCCGAATCGTGGCAACTTGATTTTCAACAGAAATTGAGCTGGGATTACTGCCATGGAGTGGAATTACAGGCGTTCCTGAATCTCTATGAAGCGACGGGCGACAAAAAATACAGAGATTATGCGACGGCATATGCCGATGTGATTGTTAACAGCGACGGCTCCATCAAAACGTACAATCCGGAGGACTGCAATATAGATCATCTGAATGCCGGAAAGATTCTTTTTCGTATTTACGAATATACGAACGACGATAAATACAAAAAAGCGACAGACCTTTTGCGTAATCAAATGAACAGACATCCCCGCAATGAAGACGGCAGTTTCTGGCACAAAGCGATATATCCGTACCAGGTGTGGCTCGACGGACTTTATATGGCGGCGCCCTTTATGGCGGAATATGCGGCAAGATACGGTTTTGCGGATGATTTCCCGGATATTGCAAATCAGTTTATAACCGTAGCTCGCCATACTTACGACCCGGCTACCGGCCTGTATCGCCATGCATGCGACGTAAGCCGGCAGATGTTCTGGGCCGACAGTATCACCGGACAGTCTAAACATGCGTGGGGACGCGCTATGGGGTGGTATACGATGGCAATCGTCGACGCGCTTGACTTCATCCCGGCCGACGAACCCGGACGTGATTCGCTAATCGTCCTGCTTAATAATATAGCGACACAACTGAAACGTATACAGGATCCGGCCACCGGCCTGTGGTATCAGGTGCTTGACCGTAGCGGCGACGAAGGTAATTATCTTGAATCGTCATGTTCGGCGATGTTTATGTATTCGCTGTACAAAGCAGTCCGTAAAGGCTATATTGATGTTTTATATAAAGAAACGGCAGACAAAGCGTATGCAGGGTTTATAAAAGAATTTATAGAAACGGATGAGGAAGGGCTGACAAACCTGAACAGCGCATGTGCAGTT
>JAITBC010000356.1 GCA_031283785.1 Tannerella sp.
TCCTATCGGGAAGCCTTGAAGATATACCGTGAATTAGCCGCCTCCAATCCTCAAGTCTACTTGCTTGCTGTGGCTGGGACGCTTAATAATCTGGGAACTTTGCTGATAAATATAAATGACTATCCGCAAGCGGAAACCTCCTTTCGGGAAGCATTGAAGATTCAGCGTGAATTAGCCTCCTCCAATTCGCAGGCCTACCTGCCTGATGTGGCTACAACGCTTAATAGTATGGGGATTTTGCTGATAAATATAAATGATTACCCGAAAGCGGAAGACTCCTTTCGGGAAGCCTTGAAGATTCGGCGTGAATTAGCGACCTCCAACCCCCAAGTATACCTGCCTGATGTAGCTATGACTTTAGCCAATCTTGCTGTTTTTTATTTGCAGAATGTACCCGACAGGGAACAGTCCGTAAAGTACGCAAAAGAGGTTCTTTCTTACCGGTCTTCTTTGGAACATTTTCCTGTTGGACGTCGATACATAAAGATCGCTGAAGAAGTGCTGAAACGGTGGGAGTAGCATTGCTTCGCTCTTTCGGTCGGTGCATCCCTGTACTGTGTCGGAAGTATCAAAAACACTTTACCGCGAATCATCCTGTTCAGTGTAATTTCCGGTCGCAACGCTACGGCAACCATTCACACTCGGTTGGAAACCTCATGCAGCCTTGCGGCGACCTTTCACACTGTGTTGGGAACCTCCCTGCAGCCTGCAGCGACCTTTCACATTCGATGGGAAAGGTCGCCGTAAGGTTACGACGCCCTTTTACACTCAGTGGGGAACCTTCCTGCAGCCTGCAGCGGCAAATCTCACAGTGTCAGGCGCTGTCAATGCGATGATGCGCTCAATGCTTCAACGGGGCAGTCGGGAATCAACATCTTAAATTCCGTTATGTTTCGGCGGTTTATTCAGTATACCATACGGCGATAAAAATAAACAGGGTTTATTTTGTATTCCTTCCGGCTTGCATTATCTTTGCCCCTCGGTTTAATATAAGTAATTGTAATGAGGAATATATTGGTTATAGGTTCAACCGGACAAATCGGTTCTGAGTTGACAATGGAATTGAGAAAGCAATATTCGGGAAGCCGTGTTGTTGCCGGATATATACCCGGGGCGAAACCTCAGGGCGAACTGGCGGAATCGGGTCCCATGGCGATTGTAAATATTACAAATGAACAGCAGATTGCAGAAGCTGTTTCGCGTTACGGAATTGATACGATATATAATCTTGCCGCTTTATTGTCGGCTGTTGCCGAGGCAAAGCCGTTACTTGCATGGAATATAGGTATCGGGGGTCTTTTTAACGTGCTTGAGGTGGCGCGTGAGATGCATTGTGCGGTATTCACGCCGAGTTCTATCGGTGCATTCGGGCCGGATGCCCCTAAAAATAAAACTCCCCAGGATACGCTTCGCAGTCCGCTTACCATGTATGGCGTGACGAAAGTGACGGGCGAACTGTTAAGCGATTATTATTTCCGCCGCTATCAGGTGGATACGCGGTCAGTACGTTATCCGGGGTTGATATCCTACGTAGCTCCCCCCGGAGGCGGGACGACGGATTATGCGGTTGATATTTTTTATTCCGCCGTTAAGAATGAGAAGTTTATTTGTCCGATTGCAGCCGGCACGTTCATGGATATGATGTATATGCCCGACGCCGTTAAAGCTGCGATACGGTTGATGGAAGCCGATCCGTCAGGGTTGAGACACCGTAACGCTTTCAATGTGACGGCGATGAGCTTTGACCCGGAAATCATTTATAACCGGATAAAACAGTACGTCCCGGATTTTGAAATTGAATATCGTGTAGATCCGTTGCGTCAGACGATTGCCGATTCGTGGCCTGACTCGCTCGATGATACCTGTGCAAGGGAAGAATGGGGATGGATGCCCGAATATGATTTGGATATGATGACAAAGGATATGCTTGAGAAGTTAAGGATTAAATTAAACCGGCGCCGGTAATGGCGGAAACTTTTACCGGAATATGGATTTGATATTACACGGATAAAAATGGAATGGTTATTGGAACATGAACGGGAGTGGTTCCTGACGGTAAACGGTTCGCATACCTGCTGGCAAAACCGTTTGATGCTTATGTTCGTAAGCGCCTGGGCATGGTTGCCCATGTATTTGTTCCCGTTATACTTTGTTATAAGAAGACGCAAAGAATGGTTGTCGGTACTGTCGTGTACGATACTGGCCGCCGCTACAAGCATCGTCGTGACGGAATTGTTTTTTAAACCGCTATTCAAACGTTTCCGCCCGACGCATCATCCGCTGTTCATGAATGATGTGACAACCGTAAATGATTATGTTGCCTCCGGCGATTACGGCTTTATATCCGGACATTCGACAAGCGCATTCGCTTTTGCGGTTATGTCGGCTTTGATCGTAAAAAATAAATGGTATTCGGCGATCATCTTCATATGGGCGTTTATCATGGTTTATTCCAGGGTATACCTCGGCGTTCATTTTATCTCGGACGTAGTTCCGGGGATGATAACAGGATCTTTCATCGGATGGTTTATATATTTACTGTATAAATTTATGCGGTATAAAAAGGAGAAAGTTTAAAACAAAAAAACAGGAATTATTATGTTTCGTTTCAGTATTATATTTTTTCTTGTATTTTACGGCCAGGATTTGATGAGCCGGGAAGATACGCTGCCTCCTCCTGCGGAGATGACCTCGGACAGGCCGGTTACATCGGCCGATTATGCCCCCCTTCCTCCGGATGTCCTTCATGGCGTTTCCGGTATGGGAAGAATGGCGGATATTAAATTGCAAACGAAGACGGGCAAAACAATCTTTAATCGTCATGGCTCAAAATTCATATTGCCGGCGCTGTTTATCGCCTACGGTACGGCTGCGCGCTTCAATCAGCTTCCCATCCGCCGGTTGGATCATCGTGTCGATCAGGAAATACGCAAGTATGTCAACCGTCAGTATGATATAGACGATTATTTTCAATACGGGATGCCGGTACTGGCATATGGACTTGATTTCATTCCCGGTATAGATTCCCGTCATAATCATCGCGACCGGATGCTAATCATGGGCACGTCGCTCGTATTAATGGGAGGCATTGTAGTCACCTTGAAATCTGCGACGTCCGTAGCCCGTCCGGGTGATGGTAATCACAATTCGTTTCCTTCCGGTCATACGGCGCTCACGATGTTAAGCGCTCACATATTATATAAGGAATATAAAGATGTAACGCCGTGGATCGGTATCTGCGGCTATCTGATGGCTACGACGACCGGCGTTTTCAGGATGTTGAATTATGCACACTGGCAAAGTGACGTAGTGGCCGGCGCCGGCCTCGGACTGTTATGTGCGGAGGTCGGATATATGATACTTCCCGTATGGCATTCCATATTGGGAATGAAAAACGGAGAATGTCGTTTTATTGCTCTTCCTGCTATCAGTCCACAGAATTACGGCATAGGTTTTGTTTGCCGGTTCTGAAAAAATATTTCTTTGCGTAATGGCAGATTCATCTAAATAATTTGTACTTTTGCAGGCTCAATCAATAACATTACTAACTATAAAATTATTTTATTGAACGATGGTGAAAAGAGTTGGGAACCTGATCCCGGAAACCTTTTTTATCGCTAAGGGCAGTGGCGATTCCGATCTGGAGAAACATGCCGGTTCTTATCACATGGCGTTGCACGACGCCGGTATAGCAGATTATAACATTATGACTTATTCGTCCGTTATTCCCGGCACGGCGCGTCTTGTTACAACGGATGAGGTAGATATGCCTCCGTTTGGTTCCGAACTTAAAACGATAATGGCTGTATCACATGGTTATCAGGATGAATTTGTCTCTGCCGGCATTATTTATGCATGGATGTATAAAGATGAGAACTTTGACGAAAAGGTTGGCGGTCTTGTATGCGAAGTCAGCGGACGATATCGCATAGAAGAGTTGGAAGCCCGCCTTATTCGCGTGATTAATGATTTGCATCAGCGGACATATTCGAAATATTATTTAGGTGAAATGAATTTTATCACGGAAGGGATTACGATCGAACGACGTTACGGTACGGCTCTCGCCGCCCTTTGTTTCACGGAGTTCACATTACCCGAAATAAAGAAAAGCGTTTAAGGGATATGAATACAATTCGTTTTTGGCTTAATAATGCTCGCACTACGGCTTTACCGCAAAGTGTGTTGCCGGCGATTTTAGCTGTATGTATGGCGTCGCAGAATGAAGGATTTTCCATTATGATGGGACTTTTAGCTGTCGCCGGCGTGATTGCCGGACATCTGGGGATGAATCTTTTTGATGATTATTTTGATTACAAAATTAAGAAGTCGGACTACCGGAATCAGATGCAACATAAGGGTATGCGCGCCCGTATCCTGAAATGTGCATATCTGACATCGGGCAGGGCGACATTGAAACGGTTACTGACCGTTTGCTTTATCTTAGGAGCAATAGCGCTGTCGATCGGATTTGTTATTTACCTGTACCGGGGCAACGTGATTTTGTTATTAGCGCTCCTTACCGCACTGCTTGGGCTGTCGTATTCGGGCGCACCGTTACGGTTGTCGTATCATGGTCTTGGAGAGATACTGATAGGAATAATGTTCGGGCCGATGCTGATGATCGGCGTCTATTACGCTGCATGCGGCGTTTTTGACCGGTCGGTTCTGTTCGTATCCATTCCCGTTGGATTGTTAGTCGCCAACATTATATATACGCACTCGATCATGGATTACGAACCGGATCGGGAAATCGGGAAAATGACGTTTGCCGTATTGTTGAAAAACAAAAAACGAATGTTATTATGCCTGCTCCTGTTGCTTGCCGCAGTTTTTTGTTTCATCATAAGCGGAGTTATCTGCGGCTATTTATCTCCCTTTTATTTGCTGTCTTTATTGACTTTACCTATGGCTGTCAACCTGTACCGCCTGATGATTGAATTTGTACGCAATCCGGAACGCAGTTTCTCCCCACGCTTCTGGATGGGGCCGATGAACAATTGGAAAGGAATACAGGCCGCCGGGATTGACTGGTTTATGATTCGCTGGCTGCTGGCGCGTAACTTATTATCGTTTTTCTGCCTGATAATAATGATTATCAGTCTTCTCCCGTAAAATAAAGACGGATGTAATATGAAATCTTTTTTTTATCTCCCATGGTGGTTTTTTAAAGCCCGTATACTCGGTATCAAGCGTCCGTTGCAAACCGTTTTGTTTATTTCGGACAAATGCAACCTGACGTGCAAACATTGTTCGGTTTACCGCACGACGAACACAAATGTCAAAAGCTATGGACAAATAAAAGAAGAATTGGAATATTCGTATAACTTAGGTTCGCGGTTTGTCGATTTCGAAGGAGGAGAGCCTACTTTGTGGCACGACGGGGATAAAAATTTAAACAGCCTTATACGGCTCTCGAAAGCGACAGGCTTCTACTCCGCAACCATAACAACGAACGCCGTTCAACCGTTTAACGACAGTGAAGCGGATTCTATCTGGGTGAGCCTGGACGGACTGGGAAAATATCACGACGACATACGTGGAAAAGGCGTATTTGAAAAACTTGTCAAACACGTCGAAGAAGCAAATCATCCGCGCATAAGTGCGAATATGGTTGTTAACAGTAGAAATTATACATCTGTCGAGGAAACCGTCGAATTTGTAAAAAATAATCCCCACATACGTTCAATCTCACTGAGTTTCCATAATCCCTATCCGGGAACGGAATCGCTGTTTCTCGACTGGAAGACGCGTTACGAAGTGATAGACCTTATTATCAAAAAGAAAAAGTCCGGATATCCGATTATGAATTCCATTTCAGGACTTAAACTGATGAAACATCCCGTATTCAAAAAAGAATGCTGGATAAGTAATTTCATCCTTCCGGACGGGCGGCGGCTGGCTGAATGTGCCGGGAAAACAGTCGGCATCTGTGATTCATGCGGTTTGTCAATGTCAGGCGAGATGCACAGCGTATTCAGCTTGAAACCCGATACAATCTTCGCCGGCATGAAACTAAGGATGTGAAAATGCACATCCTGCTCATTCCACTGTGATCCCTGTTGAAAGAGTATTGCCGTCGTCGTCCACTACCGTTACGTTGTGCCTGCCGCGCGAAGGACGGAACGTGTATTTATGAAAATCACGCGTTGAACCCATATATTCGGCGTCTATATGCCAGAAGACCGTGACATCGCTGCGACTGTGTGCCAGTTCAAACGTTATCCCGCCATCGCTGCCGTCTAACTGTTTCGGAAGGTATACATGCGTATTTCCCTGCGGATATATAAATGCCATGGGCAAATGGGTATCTTCGCCGCAACCTTTCATAAACGGCGGCAGTATTTTATATTCGGGGTGATGTTGCTTATAATACCATTCCCATGCCGGAGGCAGCACAAAGTAGTTTTGTGAAATAATCTGCATGCCTGCCCCGATACAATTTTCATATATCCGGTATTGACCGTCGACACTCAATTTCACAGGCTTATGATACGGGCACACCCCCGTATGCAATCCGTTCGGGAGAATCATCGCCGTGTCCGCCTCATCGCAAAAGCGGCTTTTAAGATGCCCCGACAGGCGGCATACAGGCGCTTCTGCAAATTCGCTTTCGGGACAGGCAAACCATGACGCCGACGGCAACGTATTAAAGATATCAAACATAACAGGCCCTGCCGTACGCCCGCCGACAAGTTCCGGCTTGCCTTCCCCGTTTGCATTGCCTGCCCACACGCCTACTGCATACCGGCTTGTAACGCCTATCGCCCATGCGTCACGGAAGCCGTAACTCGTCCCCGTTTTCCATGCGACCGCCTGCATTGACGGGACGAAACGCCAATCGATATCTTCCGGACGGTTCACTTCTTTTATTGCATCAAAAACCTGCCATACGGCTCCCGGAGAAAAAATGTCCGGCAACGTTTCCTGTTTGCCGCCCGAAATAACACTGCCCGGCGTCCGCGCCAAATGCAGCAGTGAACGCGCCATACCGGAATAGATAAACGAGAGATCCCAAAGCGTGGCCTCCGCCCCTCCAAGAATGAGCGATAATCCATAGTGCGAAGGCGAATGTGTCAAGGTCGTGATACCGGCCTTTTTCAGGAAATCATGGAACTTCGGCACGCTGTACTCGCGCAACAGATATACCGACGGGATATTCAGTGAACGCGCTATTACGCCGGAGGCCGGAACGGCGCCTTCATATTGCATGTTAAAGTTCTGCGGTACGAAACCGTTGATATTGAGCGGGACATCCGGCAACAGAGTGTTGGGTAGGATCTGCCCTTCCTGTAATGCGGCATAATAAAGGAACGGCTTTAATATACTTCCCGTACTGCGGGGGGCATGTATGATATCAACCTGATTGGAGGAAGTACGACCGTCGAAATCCACATTTCCGCAATAAGCACGTACTTCGTTCGTTGGGACGTCTATCACAAGGGCTGCAATATTACGGATATCGTTTCGCTGAAAGGCGCTGTTCCAACGGTCGAGGATGGATTCTACCTGTTCCTGCATGTTTTTGTCGATCGACGAGACAATTTGTTGCCCCCCGTCATGTTGATGGAAATACGAAACGAGATGCGGCGCCGTCTGCGGCAACGGCATTGGCTCCGACGGAAGATATTCGCTGACGGCAAGGTCGTAATCGATATCGCCTATTTCGCCGCTGTCATGAAGATATTTCAGCAAACGGTTCCGCTTCTCCGTCAGTGCGGGACGATTTTTTGCCACATGTATCATCGACGGAGCATTCGGAAGTACCGCCAGCGTGGCAGCTTCCGCCCACGACAACTCTTCCGGGGGATGACCGAAATAACGCCATGCCGCTGCATCAAGCCCGACTACATTGCCTCCGAATGGTGCATGAGATGCATACATGGCAAGTATCTCGCGTTTGGAATACCGACATTCGATGCGGGTAGCAAGTATCGCTTCAATAATTTTTTCCCTTACCGTACGCTTCCCGCCGCGCGACAAACGTACCGTCTGCATGGTAAGCGTACTGCCGCCGCCGACAATTCGCTTCTCCTTTATGTTTTGTCTCATGACCCTTATGACGGCCAATGGATTCACTCCAAAGTGATAATGAAAATAACGGTCTTCAAAAGCAATAATACATCGTTCGAACTTCCGTGGGACAGTGTCGCAGGGAGGAAAACGCCATTGCCCGTCGCCGGCGATACGTGCACCCAGCAATTTCCCGTGACGGTCCGTCACAACCGTTGCATAAGGCGCATCAAACAGCTTGCGCGGCAGGCAAAAAAGATAACAGACAAGCAAAACTGCAATCGTCCGGCGAACAGTCGACCTTACCATTGTCATTTGTATACTTTCACCCGGCCTGCCGTTGCCATAACGACGGGCGTCAAGTCCATAGCGGCAGAACCGGTCTTTACCATTGTCATTTGTAAACTTTCACCCGGCCTGCCGTTGTGCGGGCGCGCGCCGACGCATCGTACATCGCCTCGCATAAAATTGCCGGGAA
>JAITBC010000387.1 GCA_031283785.1 Tannerella sp.
GCAGGCTTCCCACAAGGTCCTCGGCGTTCAACGCGAAAAAAAAGGCATCGTCAAGCATATACTCAAAAGAATCTGCCCACTCATACGTTTCATTATAGGTACGTATCAAATAAAAAAATTGACGGCTGATATCTTCCAGGTATAACTGTGGACAATTATCCCTTATACAACGGGATAAAATATCCGCAATCTCCTGACGCAGCGCGCGGATCATGCCGTTTTGGGCGGATTGCTGAATACGCCCTATATCACCGGTTTTCAGGGCATACCTGAAATACGGCTTTTTCCCTGTTTTCCCCCATATTAAAAAACGGCTTTGACCAAATACAACCTGACATCTTAATTCCTGATACAGCCGGTTGACCGCTTCCGGCAATTCGCTTATATACACAGCCTCCGGCATCATAATGATGGTACTGTATCCTTCTTTGACTTTTTCTTCATAACCGGCAAGCATCAAACGAAATTCTTCCAACCTCATGCTTTCACAGGGGCAGAGGAACAACATCTCCTTCTCATCACGTCCGTAAAGACACAATGTTTCCGTTTGCTCGGAAAACTGCTCTATTGCTTTATGGCCCCTGAATCTGCCGGGAAGACTGTTTTCCCGAAACACGCCAAGCCAATAAGTTCCGGCCCCCAGGAGATATTTTTTCAACTTCCATTGCTCTACATAAACATCGGCCGCCAACGAACGCAGCAGTATACAGCGTTCATGATAGTAAGATTCATCCAGATGTCCTGTTATTTTTTCCAGTATTTCCATAAAATTCCTGGGCGAAACCGGTTTCAGAAGGTAGTCGTCAACACCCGCCTGTATGGCGCCCTTTGCATAATCAAAATTCTGATAACCGCTGATAACAACGCAACGCAAAGAGGGAAGTTTCTGTTTGGCTTGCCTTGCGAGATCAATGCCGTTCATGCCCGGCATGCGAATATCAGTCAGCAGAAGATCGGGCTTATCCTGTTCTATGGATTCAAGCGCTTCATCACCGTTTTCCGTACAGCATATCACTTGATACCCCGGACACTTTTGTTCGATTAGCGTCAACAAATGCCGGCTGGCGGCCGGTTCATCTTCGGCAATTATCACCTTATACGCCATTATATTCTTCTTATTCCATCATCTTGCGAATAATTATCTGTGCCCCACCACTGCTGACATTTTCCAGCTTTATTTCAAACCTGTCTTTGTATAACAGATGAAAACGCGCATAAATATTAACAAGCCCAAGTCCTCCGAATTCCAACTGCAGATTTTTTTCCATGTTGTCAATCTCCCGTCTGACTTTCGTCATTTTTTCATTCAGTTGGTACAA
Organism: Tannerella sp.; assembly: GCA_031283785.1. The sequence continues at coordinate 1,320 of JAITBC010000387.1, forward strand.
AACCGCATCTGAAAACCCATTGCCATTGTCACGGATACGGATATACATATAGTTGTCTTCCAGCCAGCCGTCAAAAGCAAGCTGCATGATATTAACCGGTTTACCATACCCATGATTTATACTATTTTCGGCGAACTGCTGCAGTACAATTTTGGGAAACGACTGTTCATAAAGTCTTTCATCAAAATTGATGAAGAATTGCAATTTTTCCTCGTACCTCATGGAAATAAGATAGAGATAATGCCGCAAGTGTTCCAATTCATCCCGTACGGTCGACAGCCTTTTCGTATTTCCGGTGGAATAACGGAGCATTGCGGCAAGGTTATCGCATATATCACAGACCTTGTCATCTCCACTGACAAAACCGCGGTTGGAAATAACATTCAGTACATTATAGAGAAAATGAGGATCTACCTGGGCCTGCAGGGAATCAAAACTGGCCTGGATCTGCAGCAAGGAAAGTTTATTTTGCCTCACAATAGCCACATCAAGACGTTTCAATAACCGGCGGTAGGACTGATTGAGTGTTTCAAATTCATCATTCGCCGGTATGATTTCAGGATCCTTATCCAGATTGTCCAACTCCGTGCTTTCCATTAACTGTTTAAGTTCCCGGACCGGTCTCATCAGACGGCGTGACATCAAAAACACATATAACATTGACAACACAAAAAAGACAAATATGATACCGACAGACGACAAAAGGAAATATGTCTGGGCTGTGAATATTTCTTCATTTTGAATCAATATCAGACTGATACCTGAATTTTTGGAAACCGTATATGCGACATACATATTACCGGATCCACGCGGGTTTTTTAGCCGCTGTATCGAAGAATTGGCCTCTGAAACCAGCAAACGATAATATGCTTCCGCCTCGACATTAGCGGCATTGGAATAAAAAAGTCTGCCGCTTTTGCACACAACTATAGCATTGGTCCCCGTATCCTCCGGCATGGAGAAAAGTTCATGTAATATTTTGATTGGCTGCTGCACTTCAATAAATCCCATGTTCTTATTGCCTTTTATCATCCTTACAAGGGAGAACACTTCCGGCTGTTCCACAACGGACCATGGATCCGGAGCCGGAGGGATAACAACCGCCTTTCCGTTCGCGCTCTTTACCTCATCAATCCAATCTAATTTTGTCAAACGATCATCACAGTAACCTACGCTTGGTAAAAGATAATTACTGGTTACAAAATCACCGATAGGATTCAGGTAGTTAACACGATAAAAATGTTTTATAGATGCGTATGTTCTTAACGCAGTTTGTAAATTGGTTTTTTCTTCCTGAATATAGGGAGCGTTGCTCAAGTTTGATCGGTCGCTTTGGGACAGAAAATTAATGGCGCTTAATATATCCATATCGGACAATATATAATCTG
>JAITBC010000394.1 GCA_031283785.1 Tannerella sp.
GTATCATTATCGTAAAACGGACGGTTTATATAGTAATTTATATCTTCGGAACACATCGTGCCGACACATATTTTATGTACCGTACCGTCATTTTCAATCTCCGAGGCGATTGCTTGCCAGCCTTTCATGACGACAGGCATAAATTTCTTGCGTTCGAGCCAGCCATAACGTATGCCGCGTGCCATAGCCATTGTAAATATGGCTGTTCCCGACACTTCGGCAGGGGAATCGGTACGGTCGATTACATTATGCCAGAATCCTTCCTCATTCTGATACCGTACAAGCGAATTGACAAATATGCGATAATGCCTGAAAACTTCGTTATAATCGGGGTGATTACGGGGTAAAGTCATTAATACGTCCGACATTGCCCAGATTGCCCAACCGTTGGCGCGCGACCAATGAGGCAGTTTTATCTCCGGACGTGAAGTATAAGCGGCATGCATGTAAAGTTGCGCATCCTTATTCCATACATGCCCGGTGAAGTCTAAAATCTGTTGCGCCGCATCGTCATGAAACGCCTTCCGTAACGTCTCCGAACCGGTATACTGCGCCACCTGCATTAAAAATGGTATTCCCATAAACATATCATCCGTCCATACGGTAAATTCTTCCGGTGTATTCCGCGTATAATTGCACATTCCTTCCGTCCGTATCTGGCCGTGCAAGGCATATTCCGTCATTCCGTCAATGTATGTTTCATATATTTCCCTGTTTTTAAAGTTGCTTTCTTTACGTAACCTGTATACAAGAGGTAATGAAGGGGCTAACGTGAAATCAAGCAGTGTTGAGCCTGTCACCAGTGCATTCGCCGAATGATAAGCCTTAAGTTCATTTATCTGGTAATCGACAAACGGTATCCCTTCCATTTGGTAATCGCAGAAATTATTTCCCCATTGAGTATATTTTTCTTCTTTCGTTAATTCACCAAGCAACTGCATAGCCCAGGCGACCCCTCCATTATGATAGTTCCATTGATAAGTGGCGCCCCATTCCGCTGCGCCGATGACATCTCCTAATATTTCAATCTTGGGAATAGTCCAGGTCACAGACCTTTCCCGGCCTTGATACATGCGGCCGAAACAAAATTCCGTCTCCGGCTCCCTGACGATGTCGATGCCCGGCGCAAACGGCCCCACGACGAGCCAGGGCGTAATATCTGCAACTTTCACGTCGACATTCCCGACATTCCGCAATCCGATCACCGGATATTCGCGCGAAACTTTCAACACCGCACCCTTTTCGCCCGGAGGTTGCAGGAAAACGCACCATTCACCGCCGCCTATCAATTCCGATTTAATCAAAATATCATTGCTTCCTTTTTTCAGCGGTAATACGAACATTGACGACATTTCCATATTGCGTTCTCCACGGGTTAGTTGTATGTTTCTCTTTCCCCTCTTTTCATAAACCAGTCGGCCGTTGCACCATACCTTACATCCGTCGTTATGCTCAATACACAAAGGAAAAACCGTATCTTTGGGAAAAATCAACTGTGTATATGCATACCCCACAGCGCTTTTATCCGTACCGAACGTACGCCCGAAATCAACAAATATCAAATCATTGAACAATGTTTTTTCTTTTGGAAGTATAAGCCGGTAGGCAAATGGCGTTTCCCGGATAAGTTTATCGGCAATCCTTTTAACTGTTTCGACCGGCTGCTCACGAAAGGGAAAAGAATGTTCGCGAAGATTATCCGAAACGACAGGCCTCGTATTTAACAAAAGGAGCAATAAGCACCATATATAAGATGAATTTTTCATGTCCTTAGAACTTGATTTTTTTTGCAAAAATAGCTAAGGATTTTCACGTTAACGGAAACAAAAGAAATATAAAACAGGATCAAATTATAAACAAAACTTTATCAAAAATGTAAACAGCTGGGTATCAGTTCATATGGCTGTCGAAATTTTCCTGATAAACAATTTCGCCGGTGAGTGTTGAAACTTTCACATAATCGACAGCTCCACAACCTTTAAAACGTAAAATCAATTCATTGGCCATGCCTAAAGATTCGTTGTACGACATTTTTAACACTTCTTCTTCATCTACATAAAAAGTCGTATTTTTATGTACTACTTTGATACTCATCACATGCCATTCCGAAGAATTGAAATTAAAACGGCTCAGGTTATACTCATCGCCTCTGATACTGTTCTCTCCGCTGATAAATTTTATATAGGCGTACCCATTCTCATTCATGGCAAATCCGTGAGTATGCGTATCTGAACTGATATACATTATTATATCTGACAGCGGGATAGCATGTTCTTTTTCCGAATTACGCATACGGGCTTCAAACAGGAAATTATCTCCGTCGACCAGATTTTCGCGATAAAATACATAACTTACGAATAAATGGCTGGCACGCGCCTCTTCGGGAACTTTTTCTATCGGGAGACTGATATTATTACCGGACGTATAAGCATCGCTGATAGGGAACGTCCGGAAAAACTTTTTCCTTTCCTCCCTGACATATACCGACCAGTCAGGCCTTAGAGTGACAACCGGAATCGTACGGATTATTTCGCCTTTATATTTCAGGTAACAATACGCTTCACCTTCATATATATAAGTGGCATTAATCATATTTACATCCTTATTGAGCCTTTTTTCCGTCACGTCGCCGTTTGCTTCTTCATATACGATTACTATATCATCAAACAGGTTCGATGGAATACGATAAGAAAATGAAACTGTCAGAGGCGCCGTCCCCTTAGTTTTCGATGCTGAAAATTCTATTTTGGATATCTGATAATTATTATACCATTCTTTCAGGATAGAATCATAAAGAAAATAAAAGAAGAATGCTGTAACCGAAATCATGATGATGTAGATATGTTTTTGGGAACTGTTTTTGACTTTCTTTATTGCTTTCTCGGCGAATATATTAGCTTTCCCGTTGGCTGTTCTTTCACTTGACATTCTTTCTCCTACAGTTCTTTCATCGGAATCCCTATCTCCGGCAATTTCGTTTCCGGGAACATTCGTCTCTCTTTCGGGGATAGATATCTGCAATGCCGGCATTTTCGTTTTCTTTTCCGATTTTGTCATTTTCAGGACAAAATCCGTATAACCGGAATAACCAAGAAACTTACATAACGCTTCTTTGGTGGCTAATTGAGGATTACCGGTCTTTTGCTGGAAAAAACGTCGCAACGTATTTGTGTTGACTTGTATTTTTGTTGCTTCGAACAGCATATCTTCCAGAGTCTTAAACTGACTCTGGCTCCAATTATCCGAATCTCCCCATGTATTAAAGAAAAGATTATATTCTTCAATAATCTTTTTCACATAATGTTTATCATTTGTTTCATCCATAATCTTATCTTCAAAATAATCCCACTCTGTTTTTAATCGGCTAACATAATACGTAAATCCATTAAAATCCGCAAGCTATTTTTATTAAGAAAAAGCAAAACAGGAACAAATAAATTAGCCGGCGCTTTACCGTTTGAGGAAATTCACTTATTTTTGTGATGTCAAAACATAAACAATTGAATCTCAAATGATGGCAAAATTAAATGAATATCATAAGATTTCCAAGCACATGAAATGAAAAAACAGTTTTTTTACGGAAGAAAGATGTCGCGAATCTGGCAAATGTCTTATAATCAGATATATATTTAGGAGACGTTTTGTTCGTAGGGGACTGCATTTTTTTCTCATATCAAGATCCAAGCATTTAAAAAACGAAGAGCGTTATATAATTGGATGGCTTGCCGATTGGGATTCACGCGAAGGCCGGCGGATAGTCGTTGTCCTCGGATTTCATGCGGGTATTAATCATTGTATGCGAAGACACGATGTTGCGGATTCGGTTGCGGGTATGGATGCGGATATGTCTCTTTTCGTAACGGATGCTCTTCTTTGTAGAATGTTTTTTGGAAATATGTCTGCGACCGTAAATTCAAGATATAAACATATATTAATTATTCATGTTACGCAAAGGCATGTTTTTTGCGTCAAGACTCGCGGACGGGAATCGTCGAAGCGGTCGAAAACGGTAAGCCTGCGTAACATGAGGTAGTAAATATATCTATTGTTTTCTTTGTGCTATAAGG
>JAITBC010000050.1 GCA_031283785.1 Tannerella sp.
ATTGTTGAGCAAACTCACACACAACTCTTCGTGTTCGCCGAAGATTCGCTTGAACGTAAGGTCATTTTTAGGATCTAAATAATGTGCCATATCTTTACTCGTTTATTTCATACGGCAAAATTACATGAAAATCCGGCGATTTCCAAGCGTGTGCAGATGAAAAATGTTTTTTTACAGGGGAAAGTTAGCATAAAATCCGCATTCACACAAAAACTGCAGATTGAAAGGCTCAGATTTCTTACTTTGTCGAATGGCCGGATATTTCTTCATAGCACCTCAAAAAAAGATTTAACCAATTTTTCTTTTGCGTGTCTCGCTAAAAAATGCTTTCTTTGCTTCCCGAAAACAAAAAAAGAATGTCATGATTTATACGGAGACGGAAATAAAAGGAGTTTGGATGATTGATCCGGAAGTGTTTCGCGACACGCGGGGATATTTTATGGAATCGTATAAAAAGCCTGAATTTGAGCGATGTATAGGTGATGTTTGTTTCATTCAGGAAAACGAGTCCTGTTCTATGCAGGGGGTGTTGCGTGGGCTTCATTATCAATTGGAGCCTTATGCACAATCCAAACTCGTACGTGTGATCGCCGGAGAAGTGTTTGACGTAGCGGTAGATATACGTAAAGGTTCGCCGACATTCGGACGTTATATTGCAGTGGTGTTGTCGAGTGAAAATAAACGGCAGCTGTTTATACCAAAGGGATTCGCTCACGGTTTTTATGTGATGAGCGAGACGGTTGTGTTTACGTATAAGGTGGACAACCCTTACATGCTTGCATACGAACGCGGCATATGCTTTGAAGATCCTGCGATTGGCGTCGATTGGCGTCTTCTGCCGGGATGTGCGGTCAATATTTCGGAAAAAGACAGGATGGCCCCTCTGATGAATGAAGCGGAAAATAACTTTGTATATATATAATAATGTAGATGAAGACGTATTTGGTTACAGGCGGAGCCGGGTTTATTGGCGCTAATTTTGTGAAATATATGCTGGGAGCTTATTCCGGCATAAGAATTGTAGTGCTTGACGCTCTAACTTACGCAGGGAATCTTGCCACAATTGAAAGTGACATAGATAATGAGCATTGTATATTTGTGAAAGGTGATATTTGCGACCGGAATCTGGCGGAAAAACTGTTTGGGGAGTATGAATTTAATTATGTTGTAAATTTTGCGGCTGAAAGTCATGTGGATCGCAGTATTGAAAAGCCTCAACTGTTTCTCGTCACGAATATATTGGGCACACAAAATTTGCTTGATGCCGCCCGCAAGGCATGGGTTGTCGGAAAGGATGAAAAGGGTTATCCCGTATGGCGTGAGGATGTCCGTTTTCATCAGGTATCGACCGATGAGGTCTATGGCAGTCTCGGCGAGACAGGATATTTTACGGAAACGACGCCGCTTGATCCGCGTAGCCCTTACAGCGCATCGAAGACAAGTGCGGATTTGTTTGTGAAAGCCTATTGCGAAACATATAAAATGCCGGTTACGATAACGCGATGTTCGAACAATTACGGGCCGTATCATTTTCCGGAAAAACTTATCCCGTTGGTAATAAAGAATGTGCTTGAGGGAAAACCGTTGCCGGTGTATGGCGACGGCTCTAATGTCAGAGACTGGCTTTATGTGGAAGACCATTGTAAGGCAATTGACATGGTCATAAATAACGGTCGGGCAGGGGAGGTATACAATGTCGGCGGGCATAATGAACGGCGGAACATACAGATTGTGAAGATCATCATAGAAACGATCCGCCGAATTATGACGGAACGTCCCGAATATCGCAAATGCCTTAAAAAGCAGATCGTCGGAGCGGACGGGCAACTGACGGCCGACTGGATTAACGACGAACTTATAACGTTTGTCAGGGATCGTCTCGGTCATGATCAGCGGTATGCGATTGATCCGGCTAAAATAACGGGTGAATTGGGCTGGACTCCGGAAACTGATTTTGAGACGGGTATAGAGAAGACCGTACTGTGGTATCTTGAAAATCAGTTGTGGGTAGAGCAGATTGCTGTGGGGGATTATATAAATTATTATGAACGGATGTATGCCGGTCGTGAACTGAAATAAGGCATTTTCATGAATCAACGATATCCATCCGTGCTACTGGAGAATGCTGTTAACGAACTGGCGGCGCTTCCGGGTGTGGGACGTAAAACGGCCCTTCGCCTTGCGCTTTATATTCTGCGTCGCGATCCGGGTTATGCCGAACGTTTATCGACATCGTTACTGGCGCTTCGTCGTGACGTCAATTATTGCCGTGAATGTCATAATATATGTGATACGGATTTATGCGGTATTTGTGCTGATCCTTCCCGCGATCATTCGACGGTATGTGTTGTAGAGAATGTAAAGGAAGTGATGGCGATAGAAAATACGGCTCAGTTTCATGGCGTCTATCATGTTCTCGGCGGCGTCATTTCGCCCATTGACGGCATCGGCCCTGCGGATTTGGAAATAAACAGTCTCATAGAGCGCGTGGCTTCGGGGAAAGTGAAAGAAGTTATTATGGCGTTACGTACAACGATGGAAGGCGACACGACGAATTTTTTCCTCTATCGTAAGCTTGAGCCGTACGATATAACGGTAAGTGTTATTGCGCGCGGAATATCTGTTGGCGACGAGATCGAGTATGCGGATGAGATAACTCTTGGTCGCTCGATAATAAACCGTATCAGCTTCGATGATTCAATACGGAATAGAAATGAATGAGATTTGTCCCGGAGTGTCGGCAGATCGCTGTATACGCCCGTTTTTTCATAAAATAGTGCATGTATGAAAAATGTTATGTTGGAATATGAGAATATAAAACTGAGAGCGCCGGAGCCTGAAGACCTGGATGTCTTTTACAGATGGGAAAATAATACGGCATTATGGCCGGTAGGCTGTACGCTCATCCCTTATTCGCGTTATGACCTGAAGCAATATATATCTTCATCAAAAGACCTGTATGAAACAAAGCAACTTCGTCTGGTGATAGAGAAAAAACCTGATATGGAAGCGATCGGGACAATTGATCTGTACGATTTCGATCCGTATCACCGTCGTGCCGCTGTCGGTATAATGATAGACGGGGAACAACAGAAACGGGGCTTGGCAAGCGAGGCCTTGTCGCTGTTCGGTAATTATGTATTTTCTTTTCTGAAAATACATCAGTTATATGCATATATACCTGTCGATAATGAACCGAGCAGACGCCTCTTTGCGCGTTGCGGGTTTCATGAAAAATGTATTTTATCCGACTGGCTACTGACGTATGAAGGCTATAAAGATGTGCTTCTGGTTAGTTTAGTATCGGATTTTTAGGGTAATTGATCCATGTCAGATAAGAGCCGCCGACCAGCTCAACGGAGTATTTCCAAAACGCCTCTCCTTCCGCTGACATGATGTTACTGTTTGAAGAGTGGCTGACAAGCCAGGAATCTTGTTCTATTTCTCCATTAAGTTGGTTTTTAGTCCATCCGGAATATCCAAGGAAGAATTTAATCTTTTCATTAACAGGGTTACCTCCGGAAAGGTAAAGTTTTAAAGCTTCAAAATCGCCATCAAAATAAAGGTTATCGTTAACAGGGAGGCTTTCGGGAATTATATTCCCCAGTGAATGGATGAAAAATAGACGATCTGATAATACAGGCCCGCCGAGATAAACGGGGATACGGGGCGTGCCTTCAAATCCGGATAAAAAATCATTTACCCAAAGATCCGTCTTTTTATTCAAAACGAATCCTATTGATCCTTGCGCATTGTGTTCGACAAGCAGCACGACGGCGCGTTGAAAATACATATCCTGCAGGAACGGTTCCGATATAAGAATCTTCCCCTTTTCCGGCAACAAATTGTTATGTCTTATTTTGAACAGGTCCTTGTATTGAATCATTACAGCGTTATTTTATTAAAAGAGGCCACAATGTAATCCCTTTTCAGGATATAAACAAGAAAAATTGCATTTTTAACTATTAATCCTCCTTCCGTGTTGGATTATTTTTTTTGAACAGCGCCAACCTCTTATCGAGCAAATCATACTGGTTTGCTTTAATAAATGATGTGCATGCGCGAAGACCCTGTTGCCGACTGCCGGTTGTGCTGAGGGAAATGGCGCTTATCCCATAATATATCAGTTCTTCCATCAGCTCATCGCCTGTCATGCCGGGATACGAAACAGTGAAGTAGAATCCATCGGCGATAGGCTCGTCAAGATCGTGGTCGTAAACAATATGAAATCCGTATTTCACGAATATCTCTTTTAATCCGGCAGCACGCCGGCCGTATTCTTTAATTTCGTCTACAAAATTGAAAGAGCCGTCAGATGCGGCTTTAAACATTGCGGCCAGCGCGTACTGGGCGGAATGACCTGTGCCTGAAGACAGGGCATAAAGCACGCGATGAATATATACAGTGCCGAATGTGCCCCCTCCGTAACGATTCGTCAGTCCGTCGTAAACGCGATCGTACAACTTGTCGGATATAGCCGTAACGGCAATACGCTGTCCCGCATAACCGAACGCTTTTGACCCGGATATCTGGAGTATGTAATAGTCGGTATAATGCGATACGCTGGGCTGGTAAGGCGGTTCAAACGGAGTACCGAGATTTTTCCTGAAATCCATTGCGAAATAGGCGAGGTCTTCGATTACAATCGTATCGTATTTTGTAGCGACTTCGCCTATCGTCTTCAGCTCGCTTTCTGCCAGGCAAAACCATGCCGGATTGTTAGGGTTCGAATAAATCAACGCCGCAATATTACCTTTGGACAAATACTTTTCAAGCGCGTCGTGCAACATTTCTCCACGATAATCATACACATCGAACGATTCATACCTGTAACCCATCACCGCTATTTGCTGTTTCTGTACGGGAAACCCCGGATCGATGAATAAGATTGTGTCTTTTCTCGCGTCACATTGCCCGCAAGTCAGGAAAGAAGCATAAGTGCCCTGCATCGAGCCTGTTACCGGCACGCAATGTTCCGGCGATATATCCGTATTAATGAAAGCCTTAATGAAACGCGCCGCTTCGTTTTTTAACTCCTGTAATCCGTTGATATTCGGATAGACAGCCGCAATGCCGTTTTGCAATGCCTTTATCTCGGCGTCAACGCCTGCCTGAGCCGGTTTTAATCCCGGGACTCCCATTTCCATATGTATAAACTCCGTACCGGTTTCTTTTTCTAACTGACCGGATATCGCAACAACTTCGCGAATAGTCGCTTTTCCGAAGTCATTCAATCCATAACTTTCTATAACTTTCCTGGCAATCCGATAATCAACGGGCGTATTTTTCATCATTGTAACTCTTTATTTCAAATAAGTATGCAAAGATAATCGAAGCCGGAAGGAATACAAAATAAAAATGAATTTTTGTACTTCTGTTTGTCATTTGCATATACGGGGGCATAACGGATGCCGCCCCGATACGGTTTGAGACGTTCGGTTTGTCTGTTTGCATTTTTTGAAAGCCGTAATTAATTGCCTTGCTGCCGATTTCGGTAAAAACCTTGTGGCATACCGTCCGATTTACGTATAAATCAACTCATTGTACAATGCAGCCAGCCGTTTGCGCAGATGCAGCACAGCGTAATGTTTTCGCGACAGCAGTGTATTGACGGCAATGCCTGTCGTCTGGGCAATTTCTTTTAGCGGAATACCGTCTAATTCCGTCAGTTCGAATATCTTGCGCTGTTCGGGCGGGAGTTCGGAAAGAGCGCTCTCCAGCTCCGTCCAGACCAGTGAACGCAGGTATTCCGTTTCGGGCGACGGCGATGTCTCGTTGCTGAACAGCGCTTCCGAAAAATCATTCGGCAGAACATCGTCGGATTCGTCATTTTGACAGACAGGCATTGCTTCCTCGCGCTTTTTGACGCTGTGATTGATAATCGCATTCCGCGCCACGCGATACAGCCATGCCTGTTTTTCTCCGTAAGGTTTTTCTTCATGCCTGCCGCCGGTGTCTTTCTCCGGAAAAGAGAAATGAAACGCTTCGATTTATGAATGGCATGGATAAAAAACATCAGCATAAAGAAACGTCCGGCAAAATAATGGAACATCAGTAACGACTCACTGAATCCTGCTGTAAACGACAATATGCTTAACAGCATTAAGATAAATGACAGCAGGGTCAATGCGGTTATCCTGTTTCCGGAAATTTCTCATTTACTTAACCGGACAATTAAGCCTTTTCTTCATCTTTCTTTTCGATATGCAAACATCTATTCATAACTGTTTAATTTTTATTTATATAACTGATTCAAATTTATTTTATTCATTGATTTACTGTTCGCCAAAAGTAACAATATATTTACGAAACTTTCGCAATTCATCTTTTTAACTGCCATATTCCATAATATAATCTGTTCCTGCGGAGGGATATGCAGCTGATGAAACAGTCTGCGCACATCACAGAAAATAGGATCTCCGGTTCGGAAACATCCCTCGCAATTTATATTTATTCGATGAGCTGTCATCTCCGTTCAACTAATATCAAAGCATTGAATTTACATTTGCCCAGACAGTCGCCGCAAGCGGTACACCTGTCGGGATATTTCACTGCGACATGTATTTTCGTTTCATCTTTTATCGTTTCCAATACACGGCGGGAACATCTTTTTATGCAGCGCCCGCATCCGGTGCAGTTACTTTCAACAGCACAGATGATTTTATTCCTGTTTTTATGCCTGCGGGACGTGTATCCCAAAGTCCACAGCAGAAGCGCAATTCCCATACCGATATATACTGCATTCATTACTTTGATTGTTTTTACTTTCAATTGTCCTCAGAGATTATTCTCTACCTGTGCTGACAGATGAGAACGGAAAATATTTTATGAAACCGACAAAAATTTCCGAATTAAAATAAAAGGTGTAATTTTGCAGACCAAACTGTCGAAAATCACGAACTTTGGTCTGTAAAAGAATAAAGACATGGAAAATATAGAAAGAAAAGTATATATGGAACCAACTTATCGGGCTGAGAGACAAAAGCCTGATAAAAGTTTTAACGGGCGTAAGACGTTGCGGAAAATCGACTGTTATGCAGATGTATCGCGATTATCTGCTTACCGGCAGGTATATATCCATTCACATTTTGCCTTTTTCGTTCAGGGAATTTCTTTTGACACAAAAAGATGTATCACGTACCGAACTGCTTTTTTCCAGATATCTGGAGACAGGCGGTATGCCCGGAATTTTTTCACTGCCCGACTTTGCGGTGCAGGGTTATATGCAGGATGTTATCCAAAATATCATTCAAAAAGATGTTTTGGTGCGAAACCGCTGGCGCAACGAAGAACATTTTCATAAAACAGCTTCCTTACTGTTTGACAGTATCGGCTCTGTTATTTCGCCTAAAAAAATCACCAATACATTGAAAACGGAAAGTGGCATTTCGTTATCGCACAATACGGTAGATAATTATATCAATGCCCTTGTAGAATCGTACCTGTTCTACAAAGTAAGGCGTTTTGATTTGAGAGGAAAAGGTTTGCTCGCAACTCAGGAAAAATATTACGTTGTTGACGTCGGTTTGAAAAAGTATTTTTTGGGCGATAAAATCAATCTTGATTTAGGACATAATTTAGAAAATGTTGTTTATCTGGAACTTGTCAGACGCGGTTACAGGGTAAATATCGGAAAAGCCGACAATACGGAGATTGACTTTGTTATTCGCAATCCGCAAGGCGACAGGGAGTATATTCAAGTAGCCTGGACAACGAAGGAAGAAGCTACATTCCGGCGCGAAATTCGTCCGTTTAACCTGATAAAAGATTTCAACAAACGTATTTTGATTACCGCCGACGTTGAACCGGTAACCTATCATAACGGAATCAAAAAAATTAACGTCATTGACTGGCTGTTAAACGACTGACCGGTCAAATGCGCTTATAAAACCGAACCTTCGTTAATTCCGGACTGCTTTCTTATTTCTTTACCCAAACATGGGTGATTTCTCCAAATACATATTTCCTGTAATCGCTTGCGTTCCTGTAGGCTTCGTTTATGTAGTCTTTAGCTTCCTGTGTACAGAAATCGCCGGGAGCGGGGGTAGTAATCTGTATCAACTTACATTCAATAATCAGACGGGCTTCTTTGAAGGACATATTTCCGGCAGGAGTTTGAACGCCTGTCAATTCGACTTCTTTCATTTTCCCGCTGTCTCTTCCCGATTTACTTCCCAGAAAGAACATCTGTTCCCTGTATTCATTCGGGAAGTATGACAGCGTATATGTTTGCTCTTTTTGGAGCAGTTCAAGCGTATAACGGTCTGTCCGGATAACGCACCATGTGGCGGGTTTCCTGAAAAGTACTCCAAAACCGCCTCCGCTGCCTGTCATGGAATTATAATGTTCTTCTTTGCCCGCGGTAATTACAAAAAAGTCTTTTCCCGTCAGTGCGAATACGTTGTCGCACATCTTTTCCGGAAAAACCGGCTTAAATAACTGTTCAAAATTCATCTTCTAAATTATTTATCAAATTAAAGCACAAAAGTAGCGGGTATTTTAGAGATAAAATAGCTATATTTGCCACAAAAACAGTCGTAAAAGATATTATGGAAAAAGAAAGCCGGCAAACCGTTCCGAATGTCCTGCAAAGACTTGCTCATTTACTGGGAACGGAAGTAAAAAACGGAAGACTGGAAATCCCCAAAAAATTCGGTAAGGGTTATTGCGCCGGATTTGTTTTTAATGAACATATCCGAATGTTTATCTTTAATTATGAGCTGAATGAAGACATGTTTTTGAAAAATCCCGACGTCGATGCTAATAAGCGAATGATACTTTTCAAGTTTCATAACATTATCCCCGAAACGGGAACATTATCAACCGGAAAGCAATTAACGGCAATATCTTCGGTTTTAATAGCGACCTGCAGCATGAATCCCGACATCGCTATTCCGGTCGATACAAATCATGCGGCGATTAATATAGAGGTGGATGCAGATTATCTGAACGGACTGTTTGACCTGTCGGAAAAATCGCCGGTCTTACAAAGCCTGCTGCAGAATACGCAGCCCTTACTGTTCGAACAGATGATTCATCCTTCGTTACAGAAAATTGTGAATGAAATTATTACCGAACCGGTCGATGAAACCTTTGCGCTGTTTTTTCTCCGTATAAAGGCGGAAGAACTGATTTGCCGACTGTTAATGGAGCTTGAAAAGCGGGACGAAAAACATCTTTATGCCTTAAACATTCACGATATACAAGCCGTTTACAGGGTGAAGGAGCAAATGCTTGAACATCCGGAAACTCCGCCGGTTATTAACGAACTGGCAGTTTGCGCCAGCATGAGTCCATCCAAGCTGAAACGTGTATTCAGGCAAATTTTCGGCAACAGTATTTTCCGCTATTATCAGGCATTCAGGATGAAAGAAGCCGCCCGCCTGCTGAAAGAGGAAAAGCGGTCTGTTTCGGAAGCCGGCTATCGACTGGGCTTTACCAATCTGAGCCATTTTTCGAGAGTCTTCCACGAACATTTCGGGATGAAGCCGAAACAGTATAGCCGGTCTTAGAATTAAACGCAACTATTCCTCGCTCCAAGAGCCTTAATTTTGTAAAAATCGAAATTATCCGACTGTGTATAAATTCGCCTTCCGAAAACAGCGAGAAGGCTCCGCCAACCAGCAAATCAAGGAACGAACGACGCGCCGTAAACAGGTAGCTTATTCGGTCTTTAAGAATCGGTACTTCGGCCGAGAGCGTACCGGCAATCAACCCCAGACTGATGTTCTGAGGATGTGTTTTCATGTTTCCGTCCTTCAACGCCACGGATGCGACACCCGAAAGACGATTGCCGTAAACGGACGGGATAACGGTGTCCCATCAATTCGGCAGGCGCCTGGAAGTTTATATTCTTTTGCTGCAATCCAGGGCTATTTTTCCTCCGTGCGGCCGGATACGGAACACGCATCCGTCTGCCTGGACGAAAGCGCCTTTTTTGCAGAAGACGCCGTATGCAAAACCGTTGTACGCCGCCCTGATGTGGGTCTCGTCCACAGACAGGAACGGGAGTTCGGCTTCCTGGGCGGTTTTCAGTTCCAGCGCCCAGGCGTCGTCGTTGCATGTCACCTCGAAACGGTCTTCGTAGAAAGTGAGATTGAATTGCTGTCCCGAAGCAGC
>JAITBC010000074.1 GCA_031283785.1 Tannerella sp.
CCGGACATCAGAATGACGGCCGGCGAGCCTTTCAGGTTAATGTCGACCGTAGCGCTACCCATCAGTGCGGTTAACTCGTCGTGTACAATCTTGACCATCAACTGACTTGGTTTTACCGACGAAAGCACGTTCTGCCCCAATGCTTTTTCCTTCACCGTGTCGGCAAATTTTTTTGCTACTTTATAATTAACATCGGCATCCAGTAAAGCGCGACGCACGTCTTTGAGCGTCTCCGCGACGTTTATTTCGGTAATTTTGCCTTCACCCTTTAACAGCTTGAACGAATGTTCAAGTCTTTCGCTTAAATTCTCAAACATACTTTTTTTTTAGATTTTTGGTGCAAAGGTAAGGAAAATGCAGCAAAATAGCAAATTACTCATATTTTAAGGGTAAAAAAACGTAATTTGCGTACCTGATGACATGCCGATTATCGTTTTTTTAATATCTTTGCGGTCATTTTGATAAAATATTTTAGTGATGGTGGAAAAAGAAAAAAGCAGGCAAGGTTTAATTTATCGCTCCTTTCGTGCATATTTGCGTTTGGTGCATGAACGTTTTTTTTACCGGAAGGTCTATTGTACAGGGAAAGAAAATATACCTCCCGATGGCGTTTCCGTCCTGATTGTTTCGAATCATCAGAATTGTCTGAACGACCCGTTGGGTGTTCTTTTTACATTTAAAGACAGAAAGCTGAATGTGCTGACGCGTGCGGATGTTTTTGCCGTACACCCGGTGATAAATATACTTCTGCGGAAGATGGGTTTGTTGCCGGCCTATCGTCTTGATTTCGAAGGCGAAGAGTCGCTGGGTAAGAATAAGGAAATATTTTATGTCTCGGAGAAAGAACTTATAAGTGGCCGGACAATTTTGATGTATCCCGAAAGCGGGCATCAGGATAAGCGTTGGCTTGGGGATTTTTCTTTAGGATACACGAAAATGGCCTTTGAAGCGGCGGAACTTGATGATTTCCGGATGGAAATATTTATACTCCCCAGTTGTAATCATTATTCCGATTATTTTGATATTCAAAAAGATATGCTTATTAAGTTCGGTACGCCGATTTCGATAAAACCTTATTATGAACTTTATAAAAGTAAACCCCGAACAGCCCAACGCCGGGTCAATGCTCTTGTGAGGGAACAAATTACGGCCATGATGCTGAATATTACCGACCTTGACAATTACCGGGCGATAGATTTCCTGCGTAATACGTACGGACGGAAATATGCGGCGGAACATGGATACAGAGCCGGTTATCTCCCTGAGAAATTGCTTTCCGACCGCGTTCTTTTCGAAGCGCTGGACGAGGCAAAATCGAAGGATGAAGCATTTGTCCAACAGATATACGACGATGCGCTCCGCCTGGAAGGCGAGCTGGAAAAGCTGAATATACGGGATGAGCAATTTGACGGTCTCCCGGGTTGGGGTATGATTGCCGTAACGGTCGCAGCTCTGTTAATCCTGTTCCCGGTATGGTTATTTGCATTGTGGCCGAATATAATTGTTTACAGAACGCCGGAATTTGTTACGCGCCGAATGGACGATAAGATGTTTCGCAATTCGTTCCTTTTCGGGATGAGTGTATTGATAACGATACCGCTACTGTATATACTTTCTTTTGTTTTGGTTTGGATTTATGTGAATGTTGCATTTGCGGCTATTTACGTGCTGATATTGCCGTATCTCGGTCTTTTTGCATGGTATTATTGGAAAAATGTCGTCAGGACGTTGCAGGATATACGCTTTCGTCGTGCCGCCACCGGTTCGGATATTTCGGAAACCGGCGCTGTCGATGCAAAAGGAGAACCTGCCGAAATTGGCAAAATAAGCGAATTAAGAGGATTACGTACTATGATTTACAAACGATTAAATAAAATATTAAAATAACAGGATGAGTAAGAGAGTTGTTATTACGGGAATGGGAATCTATTCCTGTCTGGGTAAAAACCTTGCGGAAGTTCAGGATTCGCTGTACAGCGGCCGTTCGGGTATTATTTTCGACATTGTCCGCAAGGAAATGGGATTTCGTTCGGCCTTGACGGCTCATCTTGAAGTTCCCGATTTGAGAGGTATATTAAGCAGGAATCAGCGGGTTTTTATGCCCGAACAGGCTAAATATGCCTACGTTGCTACTGCCGAGGCGCTGGCTAATGGCGGATTGGATCAGGATTATCTCGACTCGCACGAGGTAGGGCTTTTTTACGGGAATGACAGTAGCGCCGACGCCGTCGTTAAGAGTGTAGATACGATGCGTGAAAAGAAAGACACGACGCTGATCGGTTCGGGCGCTATTTTTCAATCGATGAATTCTACCGTCACAATGAATCTCTCCTGCCTGTTCAAACTGAAAGGGATGAACATGACCGTTTCGGCAGCTTGCGCGAGCGGTTCGCATGCGATCGGTTTAGGCGCTTTATTGATACGGAACGGATTGCAGGAAATTGTCGTTTGTGGAGGAGCACAGGAAGTCAATCCGTTTTCGATAGGCAGTTTCGACGGGATAAGCGCATTCTCGGTCAGGGAAAACGAACCGGCAAAAGCTTCGCGACCTTTCGACCGCGACCGCGACGGGTTAGTGCCCGGAGGCGGCGCTGCAACGGTGATTATTGAAGAGTATGAATCTGCCGTAAAACGTGGAGCGCCGATCCTTGCGGAAGTGTTGGGATACGGTTTTTCGTCGAATGGCGACCATATATCGGTGCCTAATGTGGATGGCCCGGCACGCTCGCTTCGTATGGCAATCCGCGAGTCGGGCATTGATATACGCCGTATTGGATACGTCAATGCGCACGCTACGTCTACCCCTGTCGGAGACCGGAACGAAGCGCGTGCGATAGATTCCGTGTTCGGCGATTATAAGCCCGAAGTCACCTCCACCAAGTCGCAGACCGGACACGAAATGTGGATGGCCGGAGCGAGCGAGATAATATATTCTACGTTGATGATGAAAAATAATTTTATCGCTCCGAACCTGAATTTTGAAAACCCGGATGAAGCTTCCGGCAAATTAAATATACCGGCTGAGCGCGTGGAGAAGCATTTTGATGTGTTTCTCTCCAATTCTTTCGGATTTGGGGGGACAAACTCTACGCTTATTGTAAAGAATTTATAATTTTAAAAACAGATAGACAGAAAATAATCAATCAATGGAAAAACAAAAATTAATAGAAAAAATAAACAACGTTTTGGCCGACGAATTTGAAGTGGAAGTTTGTGAGATTATGCCTGATGCGAACATAAAGAAAACACTGCAACTTGACAGTCTGAGCCTTGTTGATATGGTTGCACTGATTGAAGAAAATTTCGGCGTCAGCATTAAAGGCGCTGAAGTCGCAAATGTCCAAACTTTCGACTCATTGTATGAATTTGTATATGATCGTATGCAACAGAAAAAATAATGGCAGAGATTAAAGAAGAAAATATTAATATCAGGGAACTTATTCTGCAACGCGAACCGATTATCATGCTGGATGCGTTTTACGGGGCGACGGAATCGGAAGCTGATACGGGCTTTGTCGTTTCGGACGACAATCTGTTCTGCAGCGACGGCTACCTCATGGAACCGGGAGTGGTGGAACATATTGCACAATCGGCCTCGGCTTTTGCCGGTTATAAAGCAAAAGCAGGGAACATGCCGACACCGGTTGGTTACATAGCCGAGGTTAAAAATTTTCGGATCCATTTTCTGCCGCATGTCGGCGACTGCTTGCGTACGCATATCCATATCGTTTCGGAAATTCTCGGCGTCTCCCTGCTGACGGCCGAAACGAAAGTTGAAGAAGAGGTTGTTGCCCGATGCCGGATGAAAATTTTTATTAAACCGTCATGACGCTTAATTATGAAAACCCTTCTCGATGATTATTACAGGATAGACAGCCGGACGGATGCAGGCGATGACGTGTTGTTCAGCGTGACATTGTTGCCGGAATGTTGCGTTTATGCCGGTCATTTCCCGGGCAATCCCGTTTCGCCGGGCGTATGTAATATTCAGATGATAAAAGAATGTGCCGTGCAACTGACCGGGGAACCTCTTTTCCTGGGTTATATCTCTCAATGCAGACTGTCTGCCGTTATTACGCCGCAAACTACGCCTCATCTACAGATTCGCATGCAACTGTCGGAAGCGGATAATGTGTATAATGTTTGCGCAACCGTATACGACGATACGACGACATATATGAATTTTAAAGGCGAACTTACTCCTGTAGAATGACAATTTTTTTCATCAACCTGTTTCGTTTTTTCCGGGAACACAGGACAGTCCTTTACCTGTTACTGTTTCTGTCGTTCGGATTATTTACCTTCTCCGGGTTAAAACTTGCATACGAGGAAGATATCTCAAAATTACTGCCGTCGACGGACGGTACGAAAGCCGAAGGACTGGTGTTTTCGGAGCTTAAGGTAAAAGATAAGATATTTGTCCAGCTGTTTTCCCGAAGCGGCAGTACGGATGCGGATATGCTGCTCGAAGCAGGCGATATGTTTGTCGATTCGCTGTTGGCGTATGACCAGGCAGAGAACGATGTCGGGGATGTACTCCATAAGATAGACGATGAAGTGAAACGTCAGGTTTTGTCGTATGCCTTAGAAAATATCCCGCTCTTACTCGATACCGGGATTTATACGAAAATAGATACGCTAAGAGGCAAAGAAAATATATACCGGCAGATGAAGACTAACCTGGAAAAACTGTCTTCGCCGGAAGGAGCTGTGTTTTACCGTATCATGCGTTATGATCCGGTCAATCTGCGCTCCATTCTCTTTGCCGGTGGCGAATCCGGTACAAGCGGCGAAATCAATGACGGCGGCGAGTTTGATTTGGCGAAAATGCTGGGAGAGAACTATTCTCTGTACGGCAATCATCTGTTTACCTCCGACACTACGGCAGCGCTTGTCTTTGTGTCGCCCGATTTCATGTCGTTCGATTCTAAAGCCGGCACACGGCTTGTGAATAAGATAGAACGCTGTATCAGACAGATAGAAGCGGTTTATCCCGATGTTGAAGTGTTGTTTCATGGCCCTCCCGTTATGAGTGTGTTCAATTCGAGGCAGATTAAACGGGATTTGGCTTTGACGATGGGGGTTTCGCTGTTGTTTGCCTGTATGCTGATCGTGATTTGTTTCCGAAACAAGTCAACATTGCCGATGTTGCTGTTGCCGGTCGTTTACGGAGCTTTTTTCGCGCTTGCATGCATGTTTTGGTTGCAGGGAATAATGTCCCTGATGGCGCTCGGCATCGGGGCTGTCGTTCTTGGGGTTGCATTGAGTTACTGCTTGCATGTTATTACACATTATAAATATCTGACGGACCCGGAGCGCGTGCTGCACGACCAGGTTAAACCGGTGATACTCGGCTGTCTTACTACTATCGGAGCATTTATGGGGCTTATGCTGACGCAATCGGCGTTACTCCGCGATTTCGGATTGTTTGCTTCGCTGGCCATGACAGGGACGACGGCAGCCTGCCTGCTGTTTCTCCCGCATGTTTTTTCCGCCGTTCGCAATCGACGTTTCGAACGGGCGTTTGACGGACTTGAAAAGATTAATTCATACCCGCTTGACCGCCAACCATGGTTGCTTGTTTTGATACTGACAGCGTTCATTGCCGGCCTGTTGCTGTCGCCGAAAGTCGAATTTGACGCGAATCTGAGAAATATAGGATATCATGAGCCGTCCGTGACGCGTTCGATGGAAATGTATGCCGGAAAAATGTCGGGAGGACTGGCAACCTGCAATTATGCCGCGACATCAGAGGCTCTTGATTCGGCGCTTATCTGTAATATGGAGCTTAGCCGTATATGCGACTCCCTGCAGGCAGCCGGCAAGATACGCCGTTATACCAAATCGTCGATTATTTTATTACCCGAAAGGGAACAGGAAAAACGTATATCGGCATGGAAAAATTATTGGACTGAAGAGCGCGTGGACGAATTGAAACGCAATGTGATTGCGGCAGGCGAAGCCAATAAATTCAAACCTGCAATGTTTGAACCTTTTTTCGAGATGCTGACAAAAGATTATGCGCCTTCTTCCGTTTATGAATCATCGATTTTGCCCGAAGGACTGATGGCGAACATGATCGAACATTCTCACGGTATATATCTTGTATATACCTCCGTACAACTTGAACAGGAAAACGCAGGCGTGGTGAACGGCATACTTGCCTCGCAGCGAAATGTGATTGTAGCCGACCCGTTTTATTATATGACGAACATGGTCGAACTGATGCATGATGATTTCACGACAATACTCGGCATATCTTCCATCTTTGTGCTTCTGGTGCTGTTTGTTTCTTTCCGAAGCATACCGCTGGCGCTGATTGCCTTCCTGCCGATGGGCATGAGCTGGTATATCGTGCTTGGTGTTATGGCAATGCTGGGATTGCAGTTTAATCTTATCAATATTGTGATATCGACCTTTATATTCGGTATAGGAGTGGATTACAGTATTTTTGTGATGGAGGGGCTGCTTGCGGATATTAAGGGCGGAGACGCAAAGCTGCTGACGTATCATAAGACGGCGATCTTTTTGTCGGCGGCGGTTTTGATTATAAGTATCTCGTCGCTTATGTTTGCCGAACATCCTGCGCTTTCTTCCATTGGGATGGCAACGCTCATCGGTATGACCTCCACGATACTGATAACATATTCGGTACAGCCGTTTCTTTTTCGCCTGTTGATGAAGACGGGATATGCCGGCGTCCTGCGGAGAAGAAACCGCGGGAAAACAGTAGACGGGGCCGGCTCCCCTCCCCCCGGTAAACGTCCGGCAAGATAAACCCACCACCACCCCTGTCCGGTTAAAAAGTATATGGAATGGAAAAGTATGATGTCGTAATAATAGGAAGCGGTTTAGGCGGCCTGCAATGTGGATATATACTCTCAAGGCATGGTCTGAATGTGTGCGTGCTTGAGAAAAACGCCCGGGCGGGAGGATGCATGCAGACCTTTCGCCGCGGCAGACATACGTTTGATACGGGATTCCATTATGTCGGCGGCCTGGACGACGGCCAGCCGTTACATACGCTTTTTCGTTACTTCGGGCTGATGGATTTGCCGTGGCGCCGGATGGATGATGACGGGTTCGACGAAGTACGCATGAATGGCAAATCCTGTATGTTTGCAAACGGTTACGAACGTTTTGCCGATACCCTGTCGGCGCATTTCCCGCATCAACGGGAGAACATCAAAAGATATGCCGCTTTCCTGCATAACGTGTCTGCGAATATTTTCAACAGTTTTGAAAAGAAAAACGAAGACGACTTATACGAGACGTCGCTGTTCGCCAAGTCGGCTTACGATTATCTGACTTCGGTAACAGACGACCCGCTGCTACGTGACGTTCTTTCGGGGACGTCGCTCAAGATGGAGCTTCATCCGCAGACGTTACCCCTGTATACCTTTGCACAGATAAACAGTTCTTTCATCCAGAGCGCCTGGCGACTGCAAGGCGGAGGGGCGCAGATAGCCGCTTCGCTCGTCGGAAGCATCGAGGAAAACGGCGGAACGGTGCGGACGAATGTCG
>JAITBC010000358.1 GCA_031283785.1 Tannerella sp.
GTGAAACAGCTGGCGCCGACAATCTACGGGCTTGGCTCCCAGTATGCTGTAATGCTGCCTTATTCCCGGTCGCACGAGTCGGAAGCCGACCACATGGGACTTATTTTTATGGCTATGGCGGGATATGACCCGGCTATGGCTGAAGGTTTCTGGTTAAGAATGTCGCAGTCGTCGGGCAGCAAACCTCCCGAATTTCTCAGCACACATCCATCCGACCGGACAAGAGCGGAAAAAATACGCTCGTGGCTGCCGGAAGCGAGAAAGTATTACAGACCTGTATTCTAAAATGGTAAACGACCTGAAGCGACCTGAAGATAGCATTACCACCTTTTATACTGTACTCGTCCACAAATTGAGTTTTTCTGTCCACGAAACTTTAGTTCGGCGGAGCCAATTTCACGAATTTCACGAATTTCACGAATTATACTGTGCTCGTCAGCAAATTGAGTTTTTCTGTCCGCGAAACTTTAGTTCGGCGGAGCCAATTTCACGAATTTCACGAATTAACCGATGTAATTGGCCATTGTCTTATCTTGAGTTTCATGCCGGGGACAGTATATCTGTCGTTATTCAGTTTTTCCTTTTGAATATAATGGAAAGAACGGAGATTATTCCGAGTCCGAAAGGATAGTAAAGGTAAGGGATGATTGCGGTCGGATTAACCGATGCCAGCCCTGCCGCTATCAGCAGTTGGGCGCCGTAAGGCAGGATACTCTGTACGGAACAGGATATGGTATCTATTAAGCCGGCTATCCGTTTAGGATTCAGACTGAATTTTTCGCTGATTTGTTTTGCCAGGGGGCCTGTAATGATTAGTGCGATGGTGTTGTTTGCCGTGCATAGATCGGTAAAGGCTACCAGACCGGCAATAGCGCCTTCGGCCTGTTTCGAGGACTGGATGTTGTTTGTCAGTCTGACGATGAGCCAGCTTATTCCGCCGTTGAATCGTATGACCTCAAACATGCCTCCGGCCATAAGCGAGACAATGATAAGTTCTCCCATGTCTGTTACAATACCGCTACTCATCGCCGAACACCAGTCCCGGAGCGCAAACCCGTCGGTCGTTAACCCGATCACTCCCGACAGTGCGATGCCTGTGCTCAATACCGTTATTACGTTCACTCCGCATAATGCAGTAATTAAAACGACGAGATATGGAAGTACCTTAAGCCATTCGACAGGTTTTATTTCCGTCATCATCCGATGCGATTCGATAAAACCGGAAATGATATAAAACATCAGGGCGAGGACGGCAACAGGCATGACAAGTTTGAAGTTCGCCCTGAATTTATCTTTCATTTCGACGTGTTGTGTTCGTGTGGCGACAATCGTAGTGTCGGAGATAAACGAGAGGTTATCGCCAAACATGGAACCGCCCACAATAACGCCTGTCAGCATCGGCAAGCTAAGACCCGTCCGCAGAGAAATCCCTACGGCGATAGGGGCGAGCGCCGCTATCGTGCCGCAGGATGTTCCCATTGAAAGGGAGATGAAACATGCGGCAATAAAGATGCTTGCGATCACTATTTTTTCCGGCAGCAGGTATAAGATCATATTAACGGTAGCGTCGACAGCTCCCATAGCGCGTGCAGTACCGGAGAATGCTCCGGCAAGTATAAATATCACAACCATGAGCATTATTGTATTGTTGGCCGAGCCGCGGCAGAATATCTCAATACGTTGCGTGACGCTTCTCCCCTTCGACGACAGTACCGCAACAGCCGATGCGGCGAGGAACGCTACAGATACAGGCATCCGGCTTAAGTCTCCGGTAAAGATAAACGTAAGGATATATAGCAAAAAGAAAACCCCCAAAGGGAATAATGCTTTGCCTGAAGGGCGAGGACTAAAATCATTGTTGTAATTCATACGGATCCTTATTATATTAATTCATTCATACGCGCCGCCGCCGGATTAAAATTCCATACCACACACATTTGAAATATTCCGTTCCAACCGTATAAAAATCGCGTCAAATATAAGGATAAAAACAATACAAACAATCACTGCTGTCCGGAAAAAAACTGTAAACTTGGTTATGTTCTGAGGAAATTACGGAAATCTTTGTATCTTTACACATTCAAACAGTAGAAATTAATAGAATAAAAAGATATGTCAGACAGCATTGTAATTATTCCTACGTATAACGAGAAGGAAAATATAGAGAACATTATCCGTGCCGTATCGGAGCTGGAGAAGCCGTTTAATATTCTTATTATAGACGATGGTTCGCCCGACGGCACAGCTGCGGTTGTCAAGC
Organism: Tannerella sp.; assembly: GCA_031283785.1. The sequence goes on from JAITBC010000358.1 coordinate 2,261, forward strand.
GTTTGCAGCAGCAAGAATTTCAGAATCGTCTGTTTATGGTGGAACGTTCCGGCAAACAGGGACTCGGAACAGCCTATATATGCGGTTTCAAGTGGGCGCTTGAACACGGATATGATTATATATTTGAGATGGATGCCGATTTCAGTCATAACCCGAAAGACCTGCCGCGTCTATATGCCGCATGTGTGGAACAAAATGCCGACGTGGCTATCGGTTCACGCTATATTGACGGCGTCAATGTGGTGAACTGGCCGTTGGTGCGCGTGTTGATGTCATATTATGCATCCGTATATGTACGTTGTGTGACGGGAATGAAGATAAAAGATACAACGGCAGGTTTTAAATGTTACCGTCGTTGCGTGTTGGAGACGATAGAACTTGATAAGATTCATTTCAAAGGATATGCGTTTCAGATAGAGATGAAGTTTACGGCCTGTAAGTGTGGTTTCAAATTGGTGGAAGTGCCGATTGTTTTCATCAATCGTGTGCTGGGAATGTCCAAAATGAATACGTCTATATTCGGAGAAGCATTACTCGGAGTTTTGCGCCTCAAATGGCAGAGTTTTTTTCGTAAATACCCCAAAAAAAACAATTGATAATTATCAATTGTCAATTATCAATTATCAATTATCAATTGTCAATTGTCAATTTTATAATCGTATGACAAAAACGTTGATTAAAAATGTAAGGATAATAAACGAAGGGCGTTCGTTTAAAGGCTCTGTGCTGATTGACGGTAAATATATTGCCGGGGTGTATGAAGGAGATGTACGGCCGGCGGCTCAAAAGTGTACGGCCGGCCGCCATGCCTGTAACGGTGAATATGAGATGTCGTCGTCGGGTGATGAAGATATGGCTGCGGATGTCAAAATTATAGATGCTTCCGGAAAGTGGTTGCTGCCGGGTGTTATTGATGAACAGGTGCATTTCCGCGAACCCGGATTGACGCGTAAAGGAGATATCATGAGTGAAAGCCGGGCTGCCGTTGCGGGTGGTGTGACAACATTTATGGATATGCCGAACACGAATCCGCAGACTACGACGCTCGAAGCGCTCGAATGGAAGTTCCGACGGGCGTCGGAAGTGTCGGTTGCTAATTATTCGTTTTTTTTCGGCGGGACAAATGATAATGCCGGCCTGATAGCAAAACTCGATCGTAAGCGTGTGCCCGGGATAAAACTTTTTCTGGGGTCGTCTACCGGTAATATGCTTGTCGATAAGGAGGATTCGTTGCGTCGTTTTTTCGGCGAGACGGATTTGTTGATTGCCGTTCATGCCGAGAAAGAAGATATTATCCGGAGGAATATAGCGTATTATACCGCTAAATACGGAGAAAATCCCGATATCTCCTTTCATCCGAAAATAAGAAGTGAAGAAGCTTGTTATGCTTCATCATCCGAAGCTGTCGATCTGGCAAAAAAACTTGGAACGAGGTTACACATCTTTCATTTGTCTACGGCTAAGGAATTGTCCCTGCTCGACCGTGGGTGTGTGTTGAGCGAACGCCGTATCACCGGTGAAGCATGCGTACATCACCTCTGGTTTAGCGATGATGATTATAAGCAGTATGGCAACCTTATCAAATGGAATCCATCCGTAAAAACGGCTAAAGACCGTGAGGCGTTGCGTAATGCTGTCAATGACGATACGATTGCCGTGGTTGCTACGGATCATGCGCCCCATCTTCCGGCTGAAAAAGAGGGCGGTTGTCTGACCGCCGCTTCGGGCGGCCCCTTAATCCAACATTCGTTGCTTGCAATGCTCGATATGGCGGCGGCCGGTATTTTTACGCCGGAGAAAGTAGTGGAAAAAATGTCGCATCATCCGGCGGACTTATACCATATCGACAGGCGCGGATATATCCGCGAAGGTTATTATGCCGATATTGTGTTGATAGATCCGGATAAGACGTCGACGGTGTCGAAAGAGAATATATTATATAAATGTATGTGGTCTCCGTTTGAAGGGCATATTTTTCGGTGTTCGGTGTGGAAAACTATTGTGAATGGCATGGAAATTTTTTCGGACGGACATGTTTTAGATGCACTACCGGGTATGGAAATCGTGTACACCCCCCAATAATGTCGAAGGTATTGTGTTAAAAACATGATTTTTTCAAAAAAAAATAGACGCAATCGCCAAAAAGTACCAAAAACATGTTGTAGAATATAAAAAAAAAGTTGCAGGGGTGTCAAATAATGCTCACCTTTGCAGCGATAACCTAAACAATCTTTTTGCCTTAGAGACTAATACCTATTAAAACCTGTAAAAAGGGAGCCTTTTGAGAAAAAGTCTCCCTTTTGCCTTTGTTAATAATCACTGCGATGTGTTATAGTTGCTTCCGATAAATTTTCGTTACTTTTGCTTTTGTAAAAAAACGATTTTCATTCGTACGTGCTTGGAAATCGTCGGATTTTCATGTATTTTTGCTGTGTAATTTACAAAAAGACGTATGATAAATGGTTGCTAATAAAACAATAAAGAGAAGTTATCCGGTCATCAATATGGGTTGTGCAGCATGTGCCGGACGTGTGGATAAGACTTTAAACAGGCAGAAAGGCGTCCTGTCGGCGTCCGTCAATTATGCTTCGGCTATGGCGACTGTCGAATATAATCCTGCCGACACCTCACCTGAAATACTGAAAAAAGCAATTCAGGAGGCCGGTTACGACTTGATAATTGAAACGGAAAGCGATGTAAACGACGAAATAGAAAAAACATACCGGGAAAAATACCGTCATCTGCGAATGAATACCCTTTGGGCAATCACTCTTTCTGTTCCCGTCGTTATGATCGGTATGATTTTTATGAATATGCCTTACGCCGATTATATCGTGTGGGCGCTTTCTACTCCGGTAGTTTTCCGCTTTGGCAGGGATTTTTTTGTTAATGCATGGAAACAACTGCGGCATCGTTCGACTAATATGGATACGCTGATTGCACTCAGCGCCGGCATCGCATACCTGTTCAGCGTTTTCAGCGTATTATTTCCCGAATTGTGGCATTCGAAGGGTTTGCATCCGCATGTCTATTTTGAAACGTCAGGTGTGATAATAACATTTATATTGCTTGGTCGCCTGCTCGAAGAAAAAGCAAAAGGACAAACATCCTCAGCAATAAAAAAACTAATCGGATTACAGCCCAAAACGGTAACCGTCGTAGACGCGTCGGGCCGTCAAATCGTTGTTCCGCTAAGTCAAGTGGTGGCTGGAGATGTTTTAGCGGTCAGGCCGGGCGAGAAAATTGCCGCCGATGGGATCGTGACGGAAGGGAGTTCGTATGTTAACGAGAGTATGCTGAGCGGCGAATCGCTACCCGTACCGAAAAAACGTAACAGCAGGGTCTTCGCGGGAACAATCAATTTAAAAGGAAGTTTTCATTTTAAAACGGAAAAAATCGGCGCAGAAACAATGCTCGCACAGATTATCCACATGGTACAGGATGCGCAGGGCAGTAAAATTCCCGTGCAGAAACTCGTTGACAAGATTGCCTCCATATTCGTCCCTGTTATTATCGGCATATCGGCGCTTACGTTTTTGCTCTGGATAATTTTAGAG
>JAITBC010000236.1 GCA_031283785.1 Tannerella sp.
ATCTACTGACGACGACGACGGATATGCCTCAAAAAAATTAAAAACCACCGTCAAAGTCAAAATAATAATCTGTTTCATCTGTATATAAATTAAATTTTAACAATATAACCTGCTTCTACCAAAAACCATACACGGGAAGATTTTTTTTAACATTAGCCATACCGACGCAAAGATAAAGAAAAATTTATTATAACTTTTCTCGCTCATTATAAATTTTTGCACGGCGATACCTGGCGCAATTTACGGAGATATTATCGGGTCGGTTTTTGAACGTTTCCGCATCAAAACTACCGGTTTCTCCCTGTTTTCAGCCGGCAGACGTTTCGCGGACGATACGGTACTCACCGTTGCTACAATGGACGACTATGTGATATTCATAACCGACGTTGTCCACATCGTCGCGTACCGTATAACCGCGATCGTTACGGGTTCGCCGGACAGCGTGCGCGTGGCCAGGCGCGTGGCCGACCGGACACCCGGCCTGTAGCGGAGCACCTGCACGTTCACACTTACTTTGTTTTGAATTAAATTTTTCATTATCTTGATAATTAATTAGTTATTATTTTTGTGTATATAAAATCCGGTACCGGATACGAAAAAAACACGGAGGTAGATTTTTTTTTCACACTGGTATTTTTTTCATCTACATGGGTGGATTTTTTATCTGCACGTGTAGATTTTTCGTTCACGCGTGTAGATTTTTCATTTACACGTGTAAATTTTTTTCCCTCACGTGCAGTTTTTTTTTCCACGCGTGTAGATTTTTCATCCTCACATGCGGATAGTTCTTTTACACGTGTATTTTTTTTCACCACAGATGTATTTTTATTCTTCACAAGCGTGTTTTTTTCAGGGTTTTCACCAGTTTACCGGAAAATGGTTTTTATTTCACTCGCTTGTATGCCGAATAATTTTTCCATAACCGGATTCAGAGCTTCCTCCCCGCCGAGGAAATGATATACCGCATGTTTGTGCGAAATCGACTTCATCGGCTTCAGGAAGGCTGCCGGCGAAACGCTTTCCAGTTCGAGGAACGGCCCCATGATGCTGCCGTCTTCGAGCGGGCCGTCGTTGTAGGCGTTCATGGCGTCGCCGCTCAGCGGATCCTTGTCCGTGTTCCATTCCTGGCTCAGGTAGGTGGCATCGCGGTCGACGTCGTAGGTGACCACCGTCAGGCGACCGGCGTCGGGGTCGTAGTTGCCGGCCAGCGAGCGTGTGCGCCGGCCGTTCAGTCCCAGCTTGCTGCGGTAGTTGCCGTCGGTCTTGAGGCAGACGACGTCGCCGCGCAGTTTCAGCCTGTCGGCCGGTATTTCGCCGAAATAGTCGGAAGTGACGATTTTCCCCAGCTCGCGCTCGTCGCCTTCGTGATACGGTACGAGCGTGACGGCGCGGGGTGCGGTATTGAACATGTCCAGTATCCAGATACAGACTGTGCCCGTTTCGCGCGTCCACTCGAAGTCGTTCAGGTTCGTGATTGTGTTTTCCGTCATGTAGGCCACCGTCTTCACGTCCGGAGGCAGGTCGAGACCCAGTCCGAACTTGATTTCTGTCGTCTCAATCAGCGAAACGTTACGGTCGATGCGCAGTTTCAGCCGCGAGCCGGCATAATTCGTTACTGCCGTTTCCTTTTTCATGGAGATGCTTTTCCGGTTCACAGACACGACGTCCCACGGTTCCGTGTCAATGGCCGTAGGCGTGTGCCACTGTGCATACACCTGTTCGGCGCCGGGACGGAAAAAGACCGAATATTTCCCGCCTTCCGGGCCAATCCAGAAACGGTTTTCGCCGCCGTATCCGTTCATGTGTTCGTCCGTCACGCCGGACTCAAAGACTTTGTAGTTGACAAAGCCCAGGCTTCGTCCCCCGGTTCCGTCGGCCGTAGACGTAAAGACCTTGGCCTGGTATTTTGGCGAAACGATTATTTGCGCCCTTCCGCCGTCGGTCGATAGCACGACCGGCGTGTCGCGCTTCGACATGTACTGCAGGTCATATCCGAATGACCCCTTCTCGAATGTATCCATATTCCTGTTTTTTGAGCCGCTGCACGACGCCGTCAGCACGCCTGCGAGCAGCAGTATTGCATAATGATTCAGTTTTCCGTTCATAACTCACCGTTTATAGTTCATCGTTTTGTTTAAGCTCACATTCCGTACCGGCAACGATGCATTTATCCACTGCGACGGCGCCGTATTTCACGTCGAGGAACGGCCGTCCGTTTTTCAGTCCCACGTTGCCGAAGCCGGTGTTGGCAGACAGGAAAGAAGTGAAGTCGTTCCCTATGCGCGAATCGATGTATAGCGTCCTGTCGACGGCGTCGTAGCGCACGCCTGTCAGTCCCTGCAGCAGGCCGTAGCTGGAGAGCGCACGGGCATACCAGTGTCCGCACTCATATTCGTCGAAGGGATTGCGCACGCGGCCATCGTAACGCCCCCTGCACGCGCGGACGATGTCCAGCCCCTTCTCCACTTCGCCGGCCAGCATCAGGTGTGATGCCACCTGGTATTCAATCCCCGTCCATACCTCGTCGCTGTAAACGAAAGGCAGTGAAAGTTTCCCGCCCTCCGGCCAGCTGCACAGCAACAGTCCGCCGTCATTCCCGAAGGCAAATGACGGGCGTTGCGGATTGGCATGGTCGCTAAGGTCGGTTTTCAGGTTATGCCTGTGTACCGCGAGCAGATGACTTTTCACCTTTTCCTCATCCAGCGATTCGCCCAGGCCTGCCATCCGTGCAATCCACGACCCCAGCACGCCGTCCGACAGGCAGCCGTTGCCGTACTGGTACTTGGGGCCTTCCTTCGCGAGCAGGGCTTTAGCCTCGTCGGAATAGTTGACCGACCAGGACTGCATTCCGGTCGGGTCGGCAGCTTGCAGCCCCGTCCACTGTATCTTCTGGATGAAATACGCCCCGTTAAAGAGTTCGGATTCGGTGAAAGACTTCCCCTTCGCGGCGAGTTCCAGGTATGCGGAAGCGTCCTCGCCAAGGTACACGCTCATTGCGGCAAAGGCATTCAGTGCACCGAGGTAGAAACTGTTGTGCATCCCGTCCGGCCCCCAGAACTCAATGTCGTAGGTGTTGTGGTGAGGTTCTTCGATGCTGCCCGCACGTCGCGGATCCCACGTGGCGATACAGTAGTCCAGGCTGGCCTTGACCTTGGGATACATGTCGCGGAGGAACGCTTCGTCGCCCGAAATGCGCCATTCGCGGTACACTTTCATGATTCCGCCCAGCTGTCCGTCGGCCGCCGAGTAGAAGTTATGATCTACCGGGCGCAGTGGCAGTGCGGAGCGGAACGTCTGGTGTCCGTCCCTGTTCTGGCTTTCCTCAAACTCCGTGTGCCGCAGTGTTCGCTCCAGCGCCGGGAAGAGGTGCGGGATAGCCTGCGCATAATTCCATACATGCGTGCAGGAGCCGTGACACGATCCCCACGTGTCGCCGCAGCCTTCCCAGTTCCACAGGCGTCCGTCGTAGACGCGCGTCACGGTGGGCGACTTGAGTATGGTCAGGTTGGCGGCTACGGCTTCGATCACTTCCGGCGGCAGTGTTGAGTTGTAGAACGCATCGGTGAACACTTCCGTCCGCGCAAGCAGGTCGTCGTATCGGCTTTTCAGATAATCGGCCACTTCGCTCACGCTTCCGAAACGGCTGCCGTACCACGGCCTGTAATAGCCCCTGTCGGCACATTCCGCCGCCAGGCGTTCGGCCGGCACGTTGTTGTCGTTCATGTCCGCCGGATCGCCGCCCTCCCGGATGTGCGAAAAAGGCACGTACCACGCCGTATAAACCTTGACGGTCTTTCGCTCTCCGGCCTCCAGCGAAAGGGGGACGTAGAGCGAAGCTCCGGGCGCATCCGCCTCAACGGGTTTATTGTCGATCATCGCGGCATCCTTCACGGAGTTCCATGCCATCGTCAGCCCGTCGAACCATCCCCCGCGAAACCAGCAGTGATTCACCACCGTGCCTGTCTGGTCGGTGAAGATAGCGAAGTCGCCCTGCAAGTGCGGTTCTTCCGCCGTTCCGTCCTGCGATAGTATGAAGCCGTTCGCGACAGGCTTCACGCTGTTTCTGGCCTTTCCGGAGGTACGCATAAAGTTACGCGAGTGAAAGGAAAAGACTGTTTCCAGCGCTTTGCCGCTTCTGTTCTCCAGCGTATATTCCAGGATTCCTGCTGGAAGGCCGGAATTATCCGCATCGCCCGGGATAAAGGGGCTCCATGCGGTAATCGTCACATCTACAGGGATGTCGTCGTCGGTCAGCGACACTTTCCCGAACGGGAAGCGGGCGCTGAACGCGACATTCCGGAAACGCGGCAGACCGTAGTTCGCCCCACCCGGTCCTCCCAGTCCGCTGCCCGGCAATCCGAATTTGCGCCATTCGGCGACAGGCCCCTCCAGCACTTTGGCGCCGTTCTCGCATCCCTTCACGTGCAGTGCGGCAAACATGCCGGGTTCATGGTATATGTTCGGCAGGTGCCGCACGGACATGTGAGAAAAATATCCCGTTCCTTCGATGCAGTACATGCCCGCACCCAGCCCGCCGACGGGAAAGGCAATGCGCGAATTGTATGCGCCTTCGTAGGGACTGTTGAAAGCCCGCGGCGCGTCGCCGGCAGGGCATGTGCAGGCGCACCACAAGACGCCTGCTGTTAAAACCATTAGACAAATCTGTTTTTTCATGCTGTTTTTGTATTAATATAAGTTATGTCAAAATAGTCAAAATAAAAATGAAACGAAAAATATTCATGATAGCACGAAAATAATTAATTCACCTCCAGCGCCTCCCATGCCGGCAATTTCGGGAACTTGTTGTGCGGTTCCGTCTGATACCAGAACACAACCGACGCAATGTCCGACTGCTGCGGCAGGTAACGTCCGCCATTCCGCCAGCCCAAATCCTGAATGGTGACTTTCAAATCCTTCTCAAAGCGAACGGGGTCGGCAATGTGCCAGCGGTACAGGCCGAAACGCTGCTGTGAACGGTATGTTCCGTCCGGACGAATCACCTGCGACAGACCGCAGTATGGCGTACAAAACTCTTTGTACTGTCCTTCGCGGTCGAAATTGTACGATCCGCAGAAATAATCCTCCGTTCCGGTGCCGCAAATCGTCGGGAATTTCGTGTCGCCGTCCATAAAGAACTTGATTTCGCCTTCGCCCCACCAGCCGTTGTTGTTCACGCCCCAGGCCATGTAAACGCCGACGTAGTGGCCTTTCCCGCGTATGTTGTCCACAATCGTATAGTCCGACGTCGTGTTTGTATTGCTGCGCCGCCACTGCGCGTGAAAATATGCCGCATCGTCGGGCACATCCGTCAGCGTGTAGTCAATCTGGTAATACAGCGTCATTGCGTCCTTGTCGTTGATATTTTCCATCGTGATTTTGCATTTTTTGCGGAAAGGCATAGTCCAGTAGCAGTTGAACGCGCTTCCCGGATTCACGCATACCGCCAGTGAATTTAACGGTGCATACACTCCCCATCCCATGCCGAAGAAGTCGCCGACGGGACATTCCACCGAAGGCTCTTTTTCGTCATCCCAATAGATACGCATAATCGTAAACCGCCAATTCCCCGTTGGCGTCATCCAGATATGCTGTATGGCTCCTGGGCCTTCCATTTCGGCGATTGTGAACGTTTCGCCGGATTCAATCCGGATATACGGATTCACTTTCCAGCCCTGTCCCAAGTCGCGGGCGGCATTCGTTGCGTTCGCTACATTCCGTTTGTCTTTGTCCTTCGGGTCGGCCATGCCACCCTTGCCCTTTTCGCCGGTAAAATTTTCCGGACTGATGGAGCGCGTTCTGGCGTTCGACAAACGATACAGATTGCCCATGTTATTGTCCAGTCCGTTGTATGGATACTGCTGGGCAAAAACCGATACGGTGAAAAACATCGCCGTAACAAAAATTCCAATACATTTCATGATAAATCAAATTTTAAATTAAACATAATATTAATTCTCGTATTTACTCTCATTTCATGTCAAATTTCCGGCACACGACCAGGCTGTAGCAGGCAATGACGCCAAACGCTATTGCCGGAATCCAGTACGCCAGCTCAATACTCGACGAATCGGATACAATTCCCTGTATTTGCGTCAAAACGGCTGCTCCGGCAATCGCCATGACCATGCCGGCGCCGCCGATTTTGGTATCGTCGCCCAATCCCCGTATGCCGATGCCGTATATGGTCGGGAACATCAGCGACATGCAGGCCGTAATGCCCATCAGTGCATATACACCGGTGAATCCTTTGCCGTAAACCGTCAGCAGGCAGCAGGCAACTGCCGCAACGGACAAGGCGGCAAGTATTTTACGCGGTTGAATGTATTTCATCAGTCCGGTGCAGACAAAGCGTGCAATCACAAACAGAATCAGCGACATGATGTAATACGTTGCGCCGGCCTGTTCCGAAGTCCGTGGAAGTAAGTCGTTTAACCCAATCGCCTCGCACGCATTATAAAATCCTGCCGCGACCGGTTCCACGCTCCGTAGCGCCTGAACCACCTGCTCCGGCGATGCGTAAGCGCCAAGCGAAGCCACCACGCCGTCCAGATTCAGTTGCTGCATGGCGTAACGGATGACGAAAGACCAGACCGATATTTGTGCACCCACATAGAAAAACTGGGCGACAACGCCCCACACATAGTTCCTGTTTTTCATCAGCCGTTTAAACGTCGCGCCAAACTCCGGTTTCTGTCCGCCTTCCTTCATATTCGGCATTTTCGTAAACAGGATAGCCAGCAGCAACCCAAACATCACCATGCCCAACACCACGTAGGTCATCGTTACCGAATTTAATTCTCCGCCCTGTATTTCGGCCAGTTCGGAAGCCTTAAGCGCAGATCTCTCGGAAGCGGTGAACAAATTCAGCTGCGACAGAATGAATACCTGGCTGATGACAACGCCTGAAATCGCGCCGAAGGGGTTGAAAGATTGGGAAAAATTCAGCCGCCGGGTAGCCGTTTCCTCCGGCCCGATGGCGCACACGTACGAGTTGGCAGATGTCTCCAGCACGGAAAGACCGGCAAACAATATGAAAATCGCTACCAGATACATTATAAAACTCACTTCCGCATTGATTTGCAGACAAAGCATCGCCGGATAGAACAGGAAACACCCGCCGGCATAAAGCATCAGTCCCAGCAATACGCCGGACTTGTACGTATATTTTTTGATAAAAAGCGCCCCTGGAACAGCGCAGCAGCCGTATCCGAGCAAGTAACACACAATCTGTATCCAGGCCGTTTTGGAATCGGACAGACTCATGATTCGCTTAAAGGCTGCCAGCATGGTATCGGTCAGATTGTTCGGCACCGCCCACGCAAAAAACAGCGTTGTTAATAAAATGAACGGCCAGAGCACATTCCTAAGTACAATTTTCTGTTTCATGATATAATAAATTTAGTTTTAATCCATTTTATACGCTTAATCGTTTAACTGTGAAGTAAAAAACTAATTATTGTCAGGGCTATTCACAAGAGAAGCCTGTAATTCCACATATTTCCTCTCTCCGGAAGGTTCTTTAATCTGCTCAACCAGCAGTTCCACCGCTATCCTTCCCATTTCCGGCAACGGTTGAAATATATACGGGATCGGGATGTCCATAAAATCAAAAGCGTCGCTTTTATCAAAACATACCACCTTCAAATCTTCCGGAATCCGCCGGTTCATATTCATCAGTTGCTTAATACCCAGCATGGACAGCGTATTGGTTGCAAAAAATATGCCGTCGATACGGTTCTCTTTCAGCAACAGGCTTTCTATTGCAATGGGAATATCGTCTGAAATCGTCGAGTAATTAATTTCTTTTACAAAGTCCGGATTATAAAATCCATGTTCGGTAATCGCGTCGATGTACCCTCTCTTCCGCTCCCGCATGTGCTGCAACCGGCTTTTATAAATAATCAGCCCGATATTCCTGCAACCTTGCCGGATCAGGCTTTTCACTGCTTTCGCCGACGCATGATAATTATCCACGACAACCGCGCCGGCCTTTATTTCCGCAAAATTGCGGTCGACCAGAACGGTTGGGAAGTTGCGCTTAACCAAAGTTTCAACATAAGGCATCCCATGCTCGGTGGGCACAATGATAAATCCATCCACCTGCCTGCTTTTCAATACATTGACCATCTTTTCCAGTTTCAGATCGCTTTCATTGGTATTGGTAATAATAACGCTATATCCATATTTTTCCGCATGTTCCTGAATATGAAAAGCTAAATTTGCAAAAAATAAGTTGGAGATGTCGGCCACAATCAGTCCGATTGTCTGAGAGCGCCCCATCCTCAAGCCGCGGGCAAGATTATTAGGCTCATAATGCATCTCCTTCGCTTTCAAACGAATTTTTTCAGCCACATCCTTACTCACACGCCCTTCTTTCTCCTTCCCGTTGAGGACAAGAGAAACCGTTGCCGTAGAAACGCCCAACACTTCAGCTATACTTTTTATGGAAACACGCGCCATCTTTTGTACATTATAATTAAATTCGCGACAAAGATAGATGATAAAACGTTTAAGCAAAAATAAAATAATATGTTATACAACACGTTTTGCAATATGCAGGATTGCAGGACGCCGGAAGGAATTGTCCGGAATCTTCGCACCAAAACCTCGACCACGCGTCGTGCAGTCTATGAACTCATCGGTCGCCTGAAAGAGAAATATCCGTCTGTCGGCAGATATTACAACATAAGTTATACGGTTGAAACGGAAACTGGAAAAAACAGGAAGACGAAAGCAAGCGGACGTGGACGTTGACACACAGGCACAGGCACAGATACAGGTACAGTCCGAAACCACAGATGACCAAACGGAAACAACGCCTGTTATTAATTTTCAGTGGAACGTACATGAATGGACCTGGCCTGTTTGCAGCATTTTATAATCTGATGAGCTGCAATATAGGTTAAGGATGTGTCAAAAGTCCGCTTTTCAGGTTTTACCTGTTTAGAACTTATGACACATCCCGTCTATAATAGAGGTCATGAAAAGAGCGATCTGAACGGTTAATATCCGCGTATGGCTTCTATGCCCGGAAGGACTTTCCCTTCAATGGCTTCGAGCAGGGCGCCGCCACCTGTGGATACATATGACACGCCGTTTGCCAGACCGAATTTGTTAACGCATGCCACGGAATCTCCGCCGCCGACTAACGAGAACGCGCCGTTTTTTGTCGCCTCAACTACGGCTTCGCCGACAGCGCGTGAACCATGGGTGAAGTTCTCAAATTCGAATACACCTGTCGGGCCGTTCCATAAAATTGTTCTTGAATTTTTGATAACATCCGCATATATAGCTTCCGTTTTCGGGCCGATATCCAGACCTTCCCAGCCGTCGGGAATCTTGTCGCAGTCGGCATATTCAGTATTCGCGTCATTACTGAAACTGTCGGCAATTTTGGCGTCCGTTGCGAGTATAAGGTTGACGCCTTTTTCTTCCGCTTTTGCAATCAGACTGACGGCAAGATCAAGTTTGTCGTCTTCGCAGATAGAATTTCCTATGTTTCCGCCTTTTGCTTTGGAAAAAGTATAAGTCATGCCTCCGGTAATAATAAGGTTGTCTACTTTGCTTAAAAGATTTTCGATGATATCTATTTTTGAAGATACTTTGGAGCCGCCCATGATAGCGGTGAAAGGACGTGCAATATCATTCATCACTTTTTCTACGGCTTTTACTTCTTTTTCCATAAGGAAGCCGAACATTTTGCTGTCCGTATCGAAATAATCTGCGATAAGCGCCGTAGATGCATGTGCGCGATGAGCCGTCCCGAACGCGTCGTTGACATATGCATCTGCATAAGAAGCGAGCGTTTCTGTAAACTTTTTTTGACTTTCCCTTACATTTTTTTTGGCGGCTTTCTTTTCTTCGTCGGTAGCATCTTCGGCAAGCCCGCGCGGTTTGCCTTCTTCTTCGGCATAGAAACGTAAGTTTTCAAGCAGCAAAACTTCGCCAGGCTGCAGGGCCGAAGCTTTGATTTTGGCGTCTTCTCCTATGCAATCGTTTGCAAATTGCACATCAACGCCAAGAAGTCCCGATACATGTCCAAGAATGTGTTTAAGCGAATACTTGTCGGTAATGCCTTTCGGGCGTCCGAGGTGAGAACCGACGATGACGCTCCCGCCGTCCCCGATGATTTTTTTGAGAGTAGGTAATGCCGCACGGATACGGGTATCATCCGTGACCCTGAAATTCTCGTCGAGCGGCACATTGAAGTCCACGCGCACAAATGCCTTTTTGCCGGCAAAATTATAATTTTCAATTGTTTGCATAATAAATTATTTTAATTTGTAATACTCGGATTTTTGCCTGTAACCTGTTTTTTGTTGCGGCAAAGTTAATAAAAAAAACAGGAAAAGAAATAAATAATCCCAAAAATATTACACCTGGCTATAGATCGCGTTATCGTATAAATAGAAATTCAATGTTTGGCGAGAGACGCCAAACACGCTCCGAACGCAGCTTCTTCCATGCAATGTGAGAAGTTTAGACGAAGATTGAACCGGTCTTCAAAGACTTTGCATAATAATGGATTTTTTTTCAAGGCGTTTCCTGATCCTGTCATATTATTTTTTTCTCTTTTTATATCATCCGGCAAGTGATTGTAGAAATTGTAAAGTTCGTCGCATATACCTTTCAGAAAGCCGACTATCAGGTTCTCCGGGGTGAAGTTGGTTGCGGAAATGTTGTTGATACTCCCTCTTTCGCCGGGAGTGGAGCGCGTGCCGTCAAAAAGGGTTTTCACGATCGGGATGTCATGTGAGTTATCTTTGAAGGGAACAGAGGTCATCATCTTGTAAATATCCGCATCGCCTGCTTCCCGGGAGGATAACATTAGGAATGTTTTTTCGAAGAAGTTTTTTAATATGGAAAATGCTTGTCCGCCGCATAACGCTGCTCCGACCAGAATGTAACCTCCTCCGGGAAAGGGTCGCGTGTCAAGTTCCGGGATTTTAACGTACTTATCGGAGTATACCGAGATCTGACTGCTTGTTCCTACGGTTATGTGTACAGACCGGTGTTTATCTTCTATCGACCCGATAAATGCAGCCTGGTTATCTCCGATGGCAGGATAAACAGGTATATCTTTATAATACCCGAAACATGACCCGTAGCCGACTGTGTCCGGTACGATCGAAGCGTCGATACCGACTTGTCCCATTGTTTGATTGTCGAATCTCAGATTCCCGGTATCAAAAAAGCCGAGGCCGGCGCCATTCGAATAATCGGTTACAGGTTCTTTTTTGCCGGCAAGTTTCATGACAACATAGTCTGCTATGGTACAGATTTTTTTTGCTTCGCGCGGGACAGAATTGTTTATTTTGTTGTAGAAATGCGTTACTAACCCGTATCCTGTCGCCAATTTATATCCGGTGACACCGGATATAAAGGCGGCATACGTTTTGTCATCCTTATAAATCCGGTTGCCTCGGCCGTCCTGCCATGTATACAGGGGGCTTATGGCGTTTCCGTGCCTGTCTATATAAAGGATTCCATGCATTTGTCCGGTAATCCCGATACCGTTAATGTCGGGATATTTTTCTATGTAACCGGAAAGAATGTCCTTGATAATATGTACAATTTTACCCGGATCCTGAAGTTTTTCCCATTCATCGGAAGTTTGAATCGCAGTGTTGTTTGCAATTGTTTTATAGTCTGTTTTTTTAGAAACCGGATTGTAAACAACACTGCATATTGTACTCGTCCCTATGTCAATACCAATAAAATTCATGTCGGAAAAATAAAAGCTAATCTGTTATTAATAAAATAATTCCGTATTTGGAAAGTCTTTTTCCCTGCATTTATACGGGATGTGTCGTTTTGAATTGCATCACAAGAAACAACAAGTATACGGCGCACACCGTCAATACCATCACAGCTCCGGCCTGTCCGCCGAAACTGTCGGAAGCAAGCCCCATAAGCACAGGGAAAACGGCCCCGCCGAATATACCCATCATCATTAACCCGGAGACTTCATTTTTTCGCGTCGGCATATATGTTAAGGCGGCGGATAAAATGATCGGGAATACATTAGAATTGCCTGCTCCGACTAATGCGATACAAATATAAATTATTGAGGACGACGTATGGTTGAAATATAATCCGGCCATTCCCGATAAAATCAAGATTACGCTTATCATAAAAAACTTCTTTGCCGGGAATCCGGCCAGTATGAATACTCCTGCCAAACAGCCGAAAGTCCTGGACAGGAAATACAAACCCCTTCATTTAAAACATTCACTCACATCTTTCCGGCAACCATGTGAAGAAATAGCGGATACAAGTATAGAACTTATGATGCGCCGCCTGAAAGACAACAACCGTCCTCCTGTAACGGTTATGTTAATGGGTGAGATTGTGACCAGGGAATCCAGCCGTTTTTGTGTATAGATTTGTGCTTATCCGGGCGTTTTCAAAGCGGACAACAATTCGGTTAAATATTCTCCAGTTTAAACCGTATTCTCCAATAGCCGTTTTCAAAATTGTGGTTCAGGAGTTTAACATGTCCGATTTCGGACGTATTGTTTACGTGTTCGCCGATACAGGCGCAGGCGTCATAATCGCCTACTCGTACGATGCGTACCGTGTCGGACACATTTTTCGGCAGTTTACTTAAATCTGCATATTTGCAGGCTTCTTCGTGCGACATAAATTCGCAGTATACAGGGAGATGGCGGTCTATCACTTCGTTTACGCGACGTTCGATTTCCGCAATCTGTTCGTCGGAAGGCGTTTTGTCGAGAAGGTAGTCGCATTTTGATTTTTTACGTTCTATATGTGCATTTCTTGACCGTGGGCAGCCAAACATGCTAACCATTGTCCGGTTAAGAATATGTTCTGCCGTGTGCATAGGCGGATATTCCGTCTTGTTGTGCGAATTTAATGCCGTTTTTTCTGACTCTGACATGACGTTGTGAATGTTAAATTTTTGCTGCAAATATACGAAAATTCTTTTCAATCATTATCTTTGCTGCGCCTTAGTAAAGTAGAAATATGCTGACAAAAATAATTGATAGTGATAAGATACATAAACTTAAAACATATATTGATAAGGGTGATAAGTTTGTAATTGTTTCGCATGAGATGCCTGACGGCGATGCGATCGGTTCATCTTTGGGACTGTATCATTATCTTATGTCGTACGACAAGAAGTCGATCAAAGTGATTGTGCCGAATAGTTTTCCCACATTCCTGAAATGGTTGCCCGGAGCGCGGGATATTGTTGTCTATGGGCAATATCCGGATTTTGCAACGCAGCTTATAAATGAAGCGGATGTCATCTTCTGCCTCGATTTTAACGCGATAAAGAGGGTCGGGAAAATGGCTTCGGCGGTTATTGCTTCCGATGCACGGAAAGTGATGATTGACCATCATCTCGAACCGGCGGATTTTTGTAAAATTGTGATTTCGTATCCGGAGATGAGTTCTACGAGCGAGCTTGTTTTCCGTATAATTTGCGCCTTAGGGGATATCGATATGATGGAAAAAGATGTGGCCGAATGTATTTATACCGGGATGATGACGGATACGGGAGCGTTCAGCTATAACTCCAACAATGCGGGTATCTACATCATTATCAGCGAACTGATAAAGAAAGGTATCGATAAAGATGAGATATACCGGAAAGTTAATCAGGTATATTCGGAATGTCGCCTGCGGTTGATGGGCTATGTGTTGTATAAAAAAATGAAAGTGTATTCCGATAAAAAAACGGCTGTGTTTACGCTCACACAGGAAGAGTTAAACAATTTCAGATATAAGAGCGGCGATACGGAAGGCTTTGTCAATTTGCCGTTGAGTATTGACGGGGTATGTTTTTCCGTATTCCTGCGCGAAGAGACAAATCTTATCAAGATATCCCTGCGGTCGGTCGGCGATTTCCCATGTAACAAATTTGCTGCCGCTTATTTTAACGGAGGAGGCCATAAAAATGCGTCCGGCGGTGAATTTTACGGGACATTGGAGGAGGCTGTGAGGGTCTTTGAAGACGGATTATTGCAATTTAATCCGGTTAATTTTGAAAAATCCTGAATCGATTGCTTTTTATTAAATATAATGTATACTTTTGTCGTGTAATTTCATTTTAAATATCAGGTATGAAGAAAAGTTTTTATGTTTTGGCTTTGGTGAGTTGTGTTATGAATCTTATATTTACCGTTTCGTGTAATGACGATTATCCGACATATGAGGAGTTGAAAACCGACGAAAAGAAAAGGATAAACAGGATTATCGCCGAAAAAGGAATTAGTGTCCTGAAAGAATATCCCGCAAACGGGGTGTTTGGTGAAAATGAATTTGTGGAACTGAACAGTGGAATCTATCTCCATGTTGTGGATTCGGGGAATGGTAATCGTGCGAAGGTGAATTCTACTACGGTCCTGGTACGTGTAGAGCTGGAATGGATTTATATGGATTCGACGATTCATGAATCGTTTTTTTCAAACGAGTATTCTCCTTTTGAATTTAGATATGGCTATGCCTATGATGTAGTAACCGCACATACCGGCCTCTACGACCCGTATACTTATTTTTTCAGCGTGGGGCTGGAATCTATTTTGTCGTATGTAGGAGAAGGCGCCGAAGTGAAACTTATTATCCCCGGATATTCGGAAATAAATAATGTCGGAGGGGGAAGCGTTTATCAGACATCGAACAGAAGCCAGTATGTTCCTATTTATTACGAGAGAGTCAAATATACGTTTTATTAAAAATAATGATATGACTTTGATTAAATCTATTTCGGGCATACGCGGAACTGTCGGCGGCATGCCTGAGGATGGCTTGAGCCCGTTGGCTATTGTGAAGTTTGTGTCTGCATATGCAACATTTATAAGAAATCATACGACGGTTCATTCGAACCGTATAGTCGTGGGACGCGACGCCCGGATATCGGGGGCGATGGTTAAACAGATAGTTGTGGGAACGCTTATCGGAATGGGTTTTGATGTTGTCGATATCGATCTTGCTACGACGCCGACAACCGAAATTGCCGTTACAATGGAAAACGCATGTGGAGGTATTATTATCACGGCAAGTCATAATCCTAAGCAATGGAATGCTCTGAAATTACTTAATGAACGGGGCGAGTTTCTCAATGCAGAGGAGGGAAACGCCGTCCTGGAGATAGCCGGAGATGAACGGTTCGAATATGCAACCGTCGATAAAATTGGAAAAGTGATAACCGATGCGCGTTATAAGGAACGGCATATAGACAATATTCTTAAACTTGACCTTGTTGACGTCGATGCGATACGTGTCGCTAATTTCCGTGTGGCAATCGACTGTGTGAACTCCGTAGGTGGCATTGTACTTCCCGATTTGCTGTATGCGCTGGGCGTAAAGGAAATTTTTAAACTCCATTGTAATCCGCACGGGAACTTCTCGCATAACCCTGAGCCGCTACCGGAAAACCTGACCGAGATATCGCAGTTGATGACTCATGCAAAGGCGGACGTAGGTTTTGTCGTTGACCCGGATGTGGATCGTCTGGCTGTGGTTTGTGAAAACGGCGAAATGTTCGGCGAAGAATATACGCTTGTCGCCGTGAGCGACTATGTTCTTTCAAATACGCCCGGTAATACGGTAAGTAACCTTAGTTCGAGCCGTGCGTTGCGGGATGTCACCGCTAAATATGCCGGACAATATCATGCGGCTGCGGTAGGAGAGGTAAACGTAGTCACCCGGATGAAAGAGACGAATGCCGTGATTGGCGGCGAAGGTAACGGCGGGGTGATTTATCCTGCAAGTCATTACGGCCGGGATGCATTGGTCGCTATCGCCCTGTTCCTGACGAATCTCGCGAAAAAAAAGATGAAAGTGAGCGAGTTGCGTGCTACATATCCGCAGTATTTTATCTCCAAGCAGAAGATTGAACTTACTCCGTCGATTGATGTGGATGCGATATTGCTGAAAGTAAAGGAGAAATTCGTCCGATACGACATTACGGATATCGACGGCGTTAAGATTGATTTTCCCGATAAATGGGTTCATTTGCGTAAGAGTAATACCGAGCCGATCATCCGTATCTATTCCGAAGCGCATACGATGGACGAGGCGAAAGCATTGGGCGGCGAATTGATAAAGATAATTGGAGAGATGTGTTGATTGTGTGCCACATTCTGTACTGTGCTGTGCTGTGC
>JAITBC010000296.1 GCA_031283785.1 Tannerella sp.
ACACACACACACACACACACCTTTATTCCTGTAAATTTTATAGATTCCACATGTGTTTCCTCCTTTTCATTGAAAAGGAGAAAGATCGGTGTGTTCTTCAACATTGTACATGCAATAAAATATAAGATATCACGGAATACTAACTTTAAAAAACTAATGCCTATGGAAAAGTAATTGTAATAACGATAAAACAATATCTTGAAAGACAGCGCCGAAAGAGACGCCGCCTCAAATTTGCGTATAACGAATATGTGTGATGTTAAAAAAATTGTGTAATAAACGTTTTATAAATTCTAAAAAAATGGACATGAAAAAATGTATTTTATTATGTATGGTTGCTTTTGCGGGGATATTATTTTCCTGCAGTAATAAGGATGATGATACGGGTAACACGTATGATCCCAACAAGTCGACCACGCTGCTCTCGTTTTATCCCGATTCGGGTAAATATCAGGAGAAGGTGATGTTGCTTGGAGAAAATCTACCGACTAATGTCGAAGACGTCAAGGTTTACTTTAACAATCGTCCTGCTGCTGTAATAGGTTCTACAGGTAAGCGAATGTATGTACAGGCGCCGCGTTTGCCGGGTGATACCTGTACGATTTCGGTTGTAATAGCGGGAAAAGATTCGTTAATTTATCCCGATCCGTTTTACTATTTCACTTCGATTACCGTAACGACAATTGCCGGCAATGGAAATGCCGGGAGCGGAAGCGACTACCGCGACGGCGATTTGGCAAACTGTCAGTTCGCGCCGCGCTATATTTGCGTGGATAAGGATGATAACATTTTTATCGCAACACGGGACATAGCCGACACCGATACTAAGAACATCTGCCGGATTGATGAAAAAAACAACGAATTAATTACGATTGCCAAGAGTGTTGTCGCAAATATTCCGGCGGCAGACCCCGTAATTGGCACCGTCACCCTTGCAACCGAAACTACAGTGGGTTCCTATTATTCGCTTGACCCGCGGGAGTTGTGGGCGCCGAGAATCAGGGAAGCACGCTGGCCGGAAAACGTTCCGCGCCCGGCTAACGGATGGAAACACTGTATGGTGGTGAACCCGGACGATGGATTCATTTATACCCGGTATTATTACGGACAGGTGGTGAAAATCAATCCGCAGACTTTCGATATTGACATGGTCGCCACGACGCCGCAGGGCGACAGCTACGGGATGACCTTCAATCCGCAGTTTCCGGGCACTCTTTTCATTTCGATGTGGAGCAACGGCGGGGAAGGTTATGCCAACAGCATTTTCAGCATGAACGTAAACGATCCAGATCCTGCAAGCACCCTCAAACGGCTGACGGCTCCAATTGCCAGCGGCGGACATCGCGACGGCCCGATTGATGCCGCCCAGTTCCGCAATCCCTCGCAGATATTCTGCGACAACGACGGCAATATGTATGTAGCCGACTGTGATAATCATTGCATTCGACGCATTACGCCCGAAATGATGGTGGAAACGGTGCTGGGCATACCGGGTACAGCCGGATGGAAAGACGGCGGCAGGGAGGACGCCCTCTTCCGTAATCCCCGCGGTATAGGTATCGCTCAGGACGGTACGGTCTATGTTGCGGACAACGGGAATAACCGGGTGAGAAAATTGTCTATCAATTAAAAAATAATCTAAAATCAAATATCGAATGAAACGAATAATATATATAATTATTGTATGTGCCGTCTGTACGGTCTTTTCCCATGAACGGGCATTTGCCCAGCAGGGTACATTCCGGATAGAGGGAACCGTATATGATGAAACGGGGGAGACACTGCCGGGCGTTTCCGTATACCATAAAACCAGAATAACGATCGGAACATCGACCGATGCGGACGGTAAATTCAGTATCAAGGCGTCGAAGGGTGATGTGCTGGTATTTTCTTATATAGGATACGAAAATGAGGAATACTTAGTGACCGAAGCAAAAAGCGATGTGGAAATACGCTTTAAAAATTCTGCGGTAGAGCTGGACGAAGTAATGGTTACGGCGCTTGGAACCCAGCGTAAGATTTCGACCGTGGCCGCTATCACAAGCGTAGATGTTGCGGATCTGCAGGTGCCTACCACCTCGGTACAGAACCTGCTGGGCGGCCGTGTAGCGGGCGTCATCTCCATGCAGACAAGCGGCGAACCGGGCAAGAACATCGCGGAGTTCTGGATCCGCGGTATCGGCACGTTCGGCTACAACAGCGGCGCACTGGTGCTTGTGGACGGTCTGGAAGGCGACCTGAACAGCCTTGACCCGGCCGATATTGAGAGCTTCTCCATCCTGAAAGACGCTTCGGCCACGGCGGTATACGGGGTGCGGGGCGCAAACGGCGTCGTGCTGGTGACAACCAAGCGGGGAACAGCGGGCAAACTCACTATTACGGGACGTTTTAACTATACGCTCTCCCATCTGGTACGCATCCCCGAATACCTCCGGGCATACGATTATGCCCTCCTGGCAAACGAGGCTTCGGTATTGCGCAATGAGACGCCGATATATAGCAGCCGGGAACTGGACATCATTCAGGATGGGACGGACCGGGACATCTATCCCGACGTGAATTGGCAGGATGAGGTGCTGAACCGGAATTTCTTCCGGCAGAGTTATTATGTCAGCGCCCGCGGAGGCGCAACCGCAGCAAAATATTTCATCTCGCTGGGCGGAAGTAATGAAACGGCAGCCTATAAAACGGAAAAAGACAGTCCGTATGCTTCCAATGTAGGCTACAGTACCTATACCTACCGGGCGAATATTGATCTTCAGTTGTCCCCAACAACGGATATATTTTTCGGTACGGACGGATTCCTGTCGGTGCAGAACAGCCCCGGTGTGGCCAGTACCGATTATATCTGGTCGGCCCAGTCGAATATTACGCCATTACGCCTGCCGACAAAGTATTCCAACGGACAGCTTCCCGCCCTGGGCGGTTCGGGAAATTTGATTTCGCCGTATGTGATGATTAACCGTCTGGGAACCCGTTCGGATCAGGAGTTTAAGGGTAAGTTTACGCTCTCGCTCAACCAGGATTTTTCGATGCTGCTCGACGGTCTGAAGTTCAAAATGCAGGGCGCTTACGACATCACAAGCTGGTTCAGTGAACAGCGCATAATCATACCTGATATGTATGAAGCTGTCGGAAGGGATCAGTATGGTAAACTGATTACGATACAAAGGATGCAGTCAAGTCCTGCCAGTTATGGAAAAAACACCAATCAGTACCGCAAATACCACATGGAAAGCACCCTCAACTACGACAAACTGTTCGCCGAAGATCACCGCGTTTCGGGTCTGATTTATTATTATATCAGCGACCATAAATATTCGAATGATTCCAACAGCAACCTGAGTGCCATCCCGGTACGGTATCAGGGCGTATCAAGCCGCTTTACATACGGTTTTCAGGACACGTACATGGTAGACTTCAATTTCGGTTTTACGGGAAGCGAGAATTTCCAGCCCGGCAAACAGTATGGATTCTTCCCATCCATAGCCTTGGGCTGGATTCCGACCTCCTACGAGTGGGTTCAGGAAAAAATGCCCTGGCTGTCTTTCTTCAAACTTAGGAGTTCGTATGGAATAGTAGGTAACGACCGCATTACGACTCGCCGCTTTCCCTATTTGACAATGGTTAACGTAAGTACCATTGGGCCATGGGGATCGACAGGCGTAGAAGGCGTGTCGGAGAGTATCGTCGGCGCAGACAACCTGAGATGGGAGAGTTCCATTCAGTCAAACCTTGGAATAGACGGCCACCTGTTTAACGAAAATCTTCAGTTCACGGTGGATATCTTCAAAAATATCCGCGACGGGATATTCCAGCAGCGCGTACAGATACCCGGATATGTCGGCCTGACCACTATGCCTTTCGGGAATATCGGAAAAATGGAAAACATAGGATCCGACGGTAACGTCAGTTACACCCACCAGATAGACAAAAATATGAGTTTTACGGTTCGCGGGAACTACTCTTATGCAAGAAACAACATCAAGAACTGGGAAGAAGCGAATCCGCGCTATCCCTATCAGGAAGTAGCCGGTTATCCGTACGGAATCGTCCGCGGTCTGGTAGCTGTCGGTCTGTTTAAGGACCAGACGGATGTTGACACCAGCCCAATCCAGCGATACGGAACGGTCATGCCAGGCGATATCAAATACCGCGATGTGAACGGCGACGGCCAGATCAACGACGACGACAAAATGCCGCTCTCCTACAACCCGACTCCGCTCCTGATGTACGGATTCGGCGGTGAGTTCAGGTACAAGGATTTCACGGTAGGAGTCCTGTTCAAAGGTACGGGTAAAACAGACTATTACCATGTAGGTTATGATAACGGAGACAATTATGGCATCAACGGGCACGGCTATGTTCCGTTCTATAACGGCGTAACCGGGAATGTGCTGTCGATCGTCAAGGATCCGAAAAACCGGTGGATACCCAAAGAATACGCCATCGCACAAGGGATAGACCCGTCTCTTGCAGAAAACCCGAATGCCCGTTTTCCACGTATGCAGTACGGGTATAACAGCAATAACGCGCAGTTGTCCACCTTCTGGAAAGGGGATTGTCGCTATCTTCGCCTGCAGGAAATAACGCTCAATTACAATGTGCGTCTTAACGCCCTCCGGAAAATAGGCGTATCGTCGATCGACCTTCAGTTAGTAGGAAACAACCTGTAAATATGGGATAAAGTGAAAACGTTCGACCCCGAACAGGCACGATTTAACGGAATCGTATATCCGATTCCGACCACTTATGCC
>JAITBC010000370.1 GCA_031283785.1 Tannerella sp.
TTGAACTGTTTGCGTATGTATCCGTGTCGGGTTTTCCGTCAGTCCCGGCGTCGCTGTTGCATGAAGGCAGGCTGAATATGATCCCTGCCGCAAGCATTAAAAAAATAGTTTTCATAATCTGATTTATTTGATTGTTATTATTTTATATAGTTACTTTTTGAGATATTGATTTGCCATTGATATGAACCCATACGACATATATGCCTTTCTTGAAATTGGCTGCGTCGATAACAACGGTTTCTTTGCCATTCGAGACAATATTTCCTCGCCGACAACCTTTACGCTTGCGGATTGTATGATTACTCCTCCTCCCAAGTCCGGATTGTTTTCAAAATATGCTTTTTCCACGTTTTGTGCAAAGACGGATGAAAATAAGCATAGACCTGAAATAATCACTGAATTTTTCATAAGACTTTAATTTATTAATAACAACATGAATACTATTATTCATGTTGTAAATTTACTACAATTATTCAAACTTCCCCAAAAACATTACGTGAATTACGTTTATTTAACTTATTGCCGAATTATTTTGGCTCCTTAGTAATGCTCGGATGCTATTATTTGAATATTTGCCATACATCTCAATGCAAAGAAAACATCTTGAAGAAATGGTATATATACTATGGATGCGCAGACTCGAAAGTCGGCGTGGCCATCTGCGATCCGGCGAATCCGACCGACGGTGATGCGATTCCGAATATTCAGAGCGATATTAATTGGAGGCAAAGCTGTGAGGGATTAAAAATATCCGGTAAAATATTTGCAGAGGCCGGATTTTTGTGTTATGTTTGTATGCATATAAACAGTATGAAGATGATGATGTATTGTTTATATGCAGAGTGTTTTACTAAAAAAAATCAGCGATTATGAAAAATGTGAAGTTTCTTTTGATAGTGGCGGCAATGTTTGCCGTATCAGCGGCAGATGCCCGGTTTCGTTTTGGTGTGAAGGGCGGCTTGAATGTTGCCGGAGCAAAGTTTGAGAAGAAGTATTTTAAATCGGATAATATAACGGGTTTTCATGTCGGGCCTGCGCTTGAAGGGATGATCGGGCAGGGTGGTATCGGCATTGAAACGGCTGTTTTATATTCACAGAAAGGATTTGATTCGGATAATGAAACCGTCCGTAATGCATTCCTTGAAATACCTCTTAATCTTAAATTTAAATTCGGCCTGCCGCTTGTGAATCCCTATGTTGCTGCCGGCCCGTATATTGACGTTCGTGTTGCGGGAGATAATAAATGGGACGTATCGAAAACCGCCGAAGGAGTGATACATCAGATAAAAACAAAAAGTTTTGGCGCCGGATTGAATTTCAGCGCAGGGGCGGAATTGTTTAAGAACCTGCAGCTGGGTCTTACCTGTAGCCTCGGACTGACGGATAATTACGAAACGTTTGACGCGAAGGACATTGAAAATTACAAAGGTAAGGCGCATACATGGTCCGTGACTGCCGCTGTCTTCTTTTAATCCTCGCGTGTACGAACAGGATACTCTTGCAGGAAGAATGATGAAAAAATATGCAGAAGTGATACTCCCGTTACCTGTGGCCGACGGTACGTTTATATATTGTATACCGGATGTGATGGAAAACGTTATTCTGGTGTATTCCCGTGTGATTGTGCCTTTTGGTAAAAAACATTATTATACGGGCATTGTCACGGAAATATATGACGGCAAACCCGTGAAATCCGACATGTATCGGGAAATAAAGGATATCTTTGCCTTATTGGATGAAAAGCCGTGCGTGCGTGCCTGTCAGTTGCGTCTATGGCAGTGGATGTCGTCTTATTATTTATGTTCGACAGGGGAGGTTTTCCGTTGTGCGTTGCCTTCGGGATTAAAACCGGAGAGCCGGACGATCGTTACGATAACCCCGGCGTATGAAGCGGAAGAGCCGCTGAAACCCGGCGAACAGAAGATACTGGATGCTTTCGCATCTTCCATAGCTTTATCCCTCTCCGATCTGGTGCGTATCTCCGGCATGAAAAATGTTTTTCCTTCGATAAATTCTTTGCTGAAAAAAGGAGCAATTGAGATAAATGAATCTTTGAAGCAACGGTTTAAGGACAGGATGGAGACGTACGTTTGCCTGGCCGGAAATATACGCAGTGAGGAAGACCTGAATGTCGTTCCGGCTTCGCTTGTGAGAGCAAAGCAACAGGAAAAATTATTACTGGATTATCTTATCCTTAGCGGGATCGTTTCGGCTCGGGGTGGCAGTACGGATGCCGCCGCCACGACAGCCGGAATGCTTTCATTAAATGTGACAGCTCCTGTCTTTGTCTTGAAGAAAAGGCTCTTAGCCTATTCCGGCGTCAGGCCGTCGGTGCTGAATGTCTTATTAAAACGTGGAATTTTTGTTGCTGAAGAACGGGCGGTGAGCCGCATTGATTCGCCGGATACGGGCCTGCGTGAAGTCGCTGCGTTATCCGAACCGCAGCAGAAAGCATACGAAGATGTGAAAAAGTCTTTTGAAACGAAGGATATAACGTTGCTCTACGGCGTTGCTTCGAGCGGTAAGACGGAGGTATATATCCGTATGATTTCCGATATTCTGGCTGAAGGCCGTCAGGCGCTTTATTTATTGCCCGAGATTGCTTTCACCGTGCAGATCACGGATCGCCTGCGTCAGGTTTTCGGCAGTCGTCTGCTGGTGTATCATTCCGGTTTTTCGGATAATGAAAGAGTTGAAATATGGAACCGTTTGTTACAAACGGACGAGCCGGCAGTCGTGCTGGGCATCCGTTCGTCAGTGTTTTT
>JAITBC010000382.1 GCA_031283785.1 Tannerella sp.
ATACCTAATATTTTCAGGTCTTTCACAAAACCGCCGGCAGACGATTTGATGTATAAAAGAACCGTATCCTCCTTGTTTATAACAATATCGACCGGCACTGTTTCTTTCAGCTTTTCCACATACAGCGATTGCTGCAGGAATATAAGGGAATCGTCTTCGCTGTTTACCTTAATAAATTTTCCTCTATCCTCTTTTTCCACTTGACGCAGATTTACAGGATGAAACGGCAGAGCGGATAATACCGGCTTTTTGTTTGGCTCGCTCAAATGGTTCAATGCCATCAGGCGCAAATCAAAAGAATGGCTTCTTTTTGATTTATTAAAATCAAATTTTGCAGAATACATGGCAAAACTTTCGCTATTTTCACTGTTACGGGATTCAGCGCCATGCCATAAATAAACCGAAACGCCTTTTAAATATTTATTTCGCAAGTTATTGACGGCTTTAGTATAAATATCAGACGCATCCTCAAACGTGACGACAACCTCGTCCAGCATATATGTTTTCGGTCTCATTTCGACTATCATGTTTTCGTCGTTTTTTACAACGATTATTTTCGCTTCATAGTTTATGCGGTGGAACTCAATCGTATCATTCACATTTGCATAAATAGAAAAACTGCCGTCTTCCTTTGAAAAAGTTATGTATTTATACTGATTCTTATTTTTAACATATACGATTTCAACAGGCTCCTTTGTCCTTGAATCCACTACCGTTCCCGTTATTAAAACTTGGGAATGGCAAATTGCCGGAAAAACGAAAAGAAATATAAAAATAATACTTTGCCTCATAGCCTCATACTGTAAGGATTATTTCGTACCTCACAACAAGACGCGCTTCACCGGGGCGCTTACCGACTGTTGTTAAAAAATCATTAATATTTCAAGGTACGCACGCGAAAAAATACGACCATTTATTTGGATATCCAAATGAGAATATCTATTTTTGATGCGACAATTTTGTCAAACAAATTAAACTTTTACCTCATGAAAAAAAAATTATTAACCGGTTTGCTTCTTGCTCTTTTGCTTTCCTGCGACAGCAATTCAAATATCGGCGTCAGCTATGAAAGCGCCGGTATCACAGATCAAGATTTAGCGCTAAACGCCCCTCTTTCAAAAGAGGAATCTCTCGCGTTATACATCTCTCAAAGAGGTTGCAGTATTCTTTCCAAAGAAGAAGTATTGGATAAAATTTTAGAAGGTTGGAATGAAGCGCTGGGGTCTGAAGTTTTAGAAAACTTCCATACGGCAAATGTTGAAACGATTTGGGTAGACATCGGTTCTGAAGATGAAACAGGTGAAGCGGACAGTAATGAAACGGATCAGATCCCTTTATATGTCTTTCAGAAAGGAGGTGAAAACGGATTTGTTCTTGTATCAGGCGATGTTCGCCTGTCCGAAGTTTTTGCCTATTCCTCCAAAGGTTCCTATGGTACTAATACTGGAACAGGGTTAGACGTCTTTAATGATTTACTTCATTTTTACGTAAAAGATTCATTGTCGAGGTTTCAAGCGAAATACGACTCTTTACTGTTAAGCGCCAAAACAAAAATGGGATGGACAGCGGAATTAATCCAATCTAATGCGATAAAACCGACGATACCCCAGACGGTAAACGTCGTCCAAACTCGATCCATATCGGAGGGGGGGGGGAGGTTCGGACATGTTAACTTGTTTCTTTTCTTCCTTTACAACGACTTTAGTGCATGACATTGGCCCATTCATTGAAGTGGAGTGGGGACAGGGTTATCCCTATAACAAGTATTGTCCTAATTTAGGATGTATAACCCATCAGGGACACGCTTTGGCAGGTTGTGTTGCCGTTGCATGCGCTCAGATTCTGTCATGTCATAAATATCCGTCTTCACTTGGAGGAACAATTCTTAACTGGAATAATATGACGGCTTATCCTTACATATTCGGTCTGTCTACAACATATCAAGACCAAATCGCACATCTAATGCACTATTCGGCGGATGGCACTTATATGGATTATGGTTGTGACGGAAGCTCTTCAAATATTTATGATGCTAAGAACTATTTAAATAATACAGGATATTCAACGGATAATATTTGTTCGTATAATATTTCAACCATCTATTCTTCACTTAATAATAGCAGGCCCTTATATATACGAGGTAGTAGAACTGAAACAGAGGGGGGTCATGCTTGGGTGACAGATGGTTATAAAGAAATTAAAACGATATTAACCGAATCTTTATATAATTGTGAGACGCATGAGTATTTTGGCACAAATTCTTATGAAAATACGGAGAAATATGTTTATTTTAACTTTGGATATAACGGAAGTTATAACGCTTATTATCTCAGTTATGTTCTGTCTTATTGCACAGCAAATATGCCAAGTGATTTACACTACATATATGATGTATTAATTATCCCAAACATCAGACATTAAAAAATTTTACAGTTATGAAAAAGTATATTTTATTATTCGGTTTGACTTGTTTTCTGATTGCATCGTGCGAAAACATGGACGTCAATAATAATGCAAGCTCCGAGCCAATAAAGATTGAATTAACGGCAAACGAAGCGGCGATGACGATGGACGGCCAGGATTTTGCCATGAAATTCTTTTCGACGATTTACGAGAACGAGGAGAAAGAAAATTTCCTCATCTCTCCTTTCAGTTTGAGCATGGCGCTGGGCGTCGTGAGAAACGGGGCTGAAGGAGAAACTAAACAGGAGATGCAGGACGTGCTGGGGATGAAAGATTTCTCCGACGAGGAAGTGAACGCTTATTACAAGAAACTGAAAGACGCGCTAATCACCACCGACCCTACTCTGAAATTGGCCATTGCCAATTCAATCTGGTACAACAAAGACCTTTTCACCATCAAAAGCGACTTCTCGAATCTTAGCAAAATATGGTTCGACGCGCCTATCACCGGTCTGGATTATTCTCAGATGAACAAAGCCATCCAAACCGTCAACCAGTGGTGCGAAGACAACACCAAAGGTTTGATAAAGGATATGCTGGAAAATCTGGCAGCTGTTGAGATTTTAAATGCATTGTACTTTAAAGGAGACTGGAGCAAACATTATGATTTTGACGTTACAAAAACGACAAAAGAGGATTTCACCAAAGAAGACGGTGACAAAATAAAGATCGACCTGATGAATAAAAAGTCGGCGCTACTTTATTACGAAGATGAATATCTGTCCTACACATCCGTCCCTTACGGAAACAAAGCATATTCCATGTATTTTGTCCTTCCGAACGAAAACGTTTCTTTCAGCGAAATGACGATGCAACTCGCCACATCGGGTTACTGGGCGCAATGCCTGCAGGCCGGTCGGTCTCCGGTCGAAGTAATCCTGTCAGTTCCGAAATTCAAAATTGAATATAAGAATAAAAACTTGAAAAATATGCTGATCCAAATGGGTATGGAGATTACATGCAGTTCCAAAGCCGAATTTCCTCACATCGCCGTCGGCACAAACTTTTTTATTGAACGCGTGACACAAAAAACGTATATCCAAGTGGATGAAAAAGGAACGGAGGCAGCCGCAGTTACGGAGATTGGGATGGATTTGGCAGCCGCCCCCGGAGAGGAAACTCCGCCGAAGGTTTTCCGCGCCGACCGGCCTTTCCTCTTTCTGATTCAGGAAAATTCTACCGGGACGATTCTTTTTATGGGAAAGGTAGGGAGTCCGGCGGAATAAGATAACGGGACATGGACCCCGTATGTTTGCCGGAATTTTTATCGTGCAGTGTGGAATGTCGAAAATTTTATGTGCATTTCCCCTATAAATTTTGAAGGAAATTTTTATCCGTTTGTGTGTAAGTGAAAATTTCATGTATCTTTGCATGAATAAATTGTACTCTCTTATTTATTGAACCTATAAAAATAAAAATGATATAAGTTATGAAAAGAAATTTGTTTTTTGTTATGATGGCCTTGTTGCTATTTGTTGTGAAATCTCATTCCCAAACGGAAGAACTGTTTAACGGGAAGGATTTATCGAACTGGAACTTTGTAGTTGACGGAGACAAAGCTCCCCATGAAAATGTGTTTTCCGTGCAGGACGGCGTTGTGCTTATTCATGGTAATCCATTCGGATACATGTATACGAAAAAGAAATATAAAGATTACAGGTTAGAACTGGAATGGAGTTGGGTTGCCGGAGAATCAAACAGCGGAATATTTTTCCTGATAGCCGAAGTAAAACCCGGAAACCCGTTCCCTAACGGTATAGAATGTCAGTTGAAATCAGGTATCGCCGGAGACCTTGTGTTGCTTGGAGGTTCGGATTTAAATGAATATGTCGAACCGGCAAGCGGACGCCCGGCCTTTCCCGTAATCAAAAAACGCGAAGAATCAAGCGAAAAGCCTGTCGGAGAGTGGAATAAAGCTAAAATTGAAGTGAAAGACGGAAAGATTACGGTATATATCAACGGCGTACTTCAAAACCGGGGAAGCAGTAAAGTAAAAGAAGGTTATATCGGTTTGCAGAGCGAAGGCGGACTTATACAATTCAAAAACATAAAAGTTACCGCACTGTAATTTCCCCCGTTCTGCCTGCCTGCAAACGATAATTTCCCAACCTGCTAATGCTTTGGTTGCAATGAACAAAGAAATAATATTTTAATTTGAATATTTGAATGAAACACACACTTTTAACCGCATCCGTTCTGACAGTCGCCGCTATGCTGTCGGTTTCGGGATGTAAAGACAGGTTGGCGGACGATTTTGCTTCGCCGCCCGACAGCATGACTACAGGAGTGTACTGGTATTGGATTAACGACAATATTTCGAAAGAAGGAGTTGTCAGAGATTTGCAGGCGATGAAACGAGCCGGTATCAACTCCGTGTTTATCGGGAACATTGGCGACCAGCCGACTTCGTATGGGAAAGTGAAACTCTTGTCCGACGAATGGTGGGAAGTGTTACATGCCGCGATGAAAGCCGCCGGCGAGTTGGATATCGAAGTCGGAATGTTTAACTGTCCGGGATGGAGCCAGTCCGGCGGCCCGTGGATAAAGCCCGAACAGTCGATGCGGCATCTTGCCTCCTCCGAAACGCTGATAACAGGCGGCGGAAAAGTGAACGTCAAACTGCCGGCGCCGGCGCGTACGTCGCACTACAAAGCCTGGAGCAGCACGTATGTCAATGTCGAAGGCAAGAACGACGAGTTTCAGGATGTGCGGACGCTGGCTATTCCCGTGCCGGACGACTACCGGCTGAACCTCTTCGACGTACCGGGCGCAAAGGTGAGCGCAACCAACATGCGTACGCCGAACGACGCTCCCGTAAACAATCCGTCGCGCGACACGTCGGCGACATCGCCACTGCTCGCAAAATACGTAGCGCCGAAGGGCGATGAGGCCTCTGTCACCGTCAAACTGCCGAAACCGTACGACGCCCGTTCGCTTGTAATATATCCCGCAGGCAGCTGTAACGGTCAGGTAGAATTACAGGCAAAAGTGAACGGGGAGTTTGTCGCCGTCGTAGCCTGTCCGCTCAAGTCGACGGTCAGCCCCTTTACCGGATTTACGCCTTTTGCACCTGTCGTCGCAGGATTCGACAAAACGACATCAGACGAATACCGGATCGTTTTCAAGCCTGCCGACGGTAATGTCGGCATCGGCAAAATCGCTCTTTCGCCTACCGCCGTCCTCGACAAATATCCCGAAAAAACGCTCGGCATAATGTATCAGGGAGCCAATCCTCCATGGACGGAATATAAATGGACTTCGGCGCTCGACGTTCCTGCCGCCAACGACGGCGAAACGGCTATCGTTCCGGCAAAAGTCATCGACGTCACCGACAAAATGCAGACAGACGGAACGCTCGTCTGGGACGCTCCCGAAGGAAATTGGCTCGTGCTGCGTATGGGGATGCTTCCTAATGGGGCGCTTGTCGGTCCGGTATCGCCCGAAGGTGAAGGATACGAGATGGACAAGCTAAGCCCCGAATTTATTCAGCATCATTTCGACAGCTTTATCGGCGAAGTGCTGCGCCGTATTCCCGCCGAAGACCGTAAGACGTTCAGCGTTGTCGTCATGGACAGCTGGGAAAAGGGCGGACAGGATTTTACCGATCATTTCATCGACAGCCTCCGGGCACGTTACGGTTACGACCCCGTACCTTTCCTGCCGGCGTTGACGGGCTACCTTGCAGGCTCGCCCGAACAGTCCGAACGGTTTTTGTGGGACGTCAGGCAACTGGCTTCCGAGATGATCGGCAACAGCATATCGCACTTCAATGATATCTTCCATAAGCACGGTCTTCACTCATGGATAGAAAATTACGGCGATTGGGGATTCCCGTCCGAGCCGCTGCTCTACGGCAGGCATGCCGACCGCTTGGGCGGTGAGTTCTGGCCCGGCAGCAGGGATATGCGTTATATCGACATCGCCGCTTCATGTGCGCATGTTTACGACAAAGCCCGCGTGTATGCCGAAGCGTTCACAAGCGGAGCCGGATACCACCTTTATCCTGACGCCCTCAAACAGGAAGGCGATGACGCTTTTGCCGCAGGAATGACAAGCTGTTGCCTGCATGTGTATATCGAACAGCCTTACGAAGACAAATATCCGGGCATGGAATCGTGGTTTGGAGTGGAGTTCAACCGCAAAAACACATGGTTCCCGCATATCGACCTGTTTACCGGTTACCTGAAACGTTGCGGGTTTATGCTCGAACAGGGGCTTCCGGTATCTGACGCGGCATACTTCATCGGCGAAGACGTACCGGCAAACTCCGGCCCCTTCGGTCTAAATCCCAATGCGGCGAAAGACGGCATCAGCGTTCCGGCCCTGCCGAAAGGATATCACTTCGACTATGTAAATTCCGATATTATCCTCAACTTCATGTCGGTAAAGGATGGGAATATTGTGTTGCCGCACGGGGTTTCGTATCGCCTGCTTGTGTTGCCGCCGTTCAAAACAATGCGCCCCGAAGTGTTGAAAGGTATCGAACGTCTACTCGCCGAAGGAGCCGTTGTGCTTGGAGAAGCGCCGGAACGTTCGCCGAGTTATCAGAACTATCCTGACGCCGACAGGGAACTCTCCGCCCTTGCCGGGAAAATATGGGGCGACAAATCTGCCCGACAACGCTCCTACGGCAAAGGAAAGGTCCTTTCGGGTATGACGATAGAGGAAGCGTTTACTATGCTCAACATCGCTCCGGACGTGAAGACGGACGCCAAAATAGTCTACGCTCACCGCACAACGCCTGATAAAGAGATATACTTTATCTCCAATCAGAGCGAGAATACGATACAAACGTCTCCCGAATTTCGCGTCTCCGGGAAACAGCCCGAACTGTGGAACCCCGTCAACGGTAAAAGACGCGTCCTGCCGGCATTCGAAGCGAAAACGGCATCTACCGTCGTTCCTCTGCAATTAGAGCC
>JAITBC010000034.1 GCA_031283785.1 Tannerella sp.
ATACACCGGTTTGCAATCTCCTCCTGCAAGACGATTGCGGCAGGTCATACTGCCATGTAATTTACAGTTCAACGCATGGCAGCCACTCCATACGTTTTCACGGCACAAGGCTTCGCCGAATTAAAATTTCGTGGACAGAACGCGGACTGCGTAACATGAGTTATTCAGGTATGGACATTTGGCCGAGTGTCAGATGAATGTTTTGACCGGGATTGTATGCAGCGCCTTGTTCTATCGACTGTTTGACAACCGCTCCCACTCCCGAATACGACACTTTCAATCCTCTGTTTTCAAGCAAAAATACGGCGTCACGCAACCCCATGCCGGTAACATCCGGAACAACTCCTCTTTTTACAGATATTCCGGAAACATTCAATAGCCTGTTTGCCGTATCTATCCTGACCCATGCGTTATCTCCGGCATCGATTTGCAAACCAAGTTCTTTCGATATTATTGAAAGATTTTCTCCTTTTGTGCTTTTTATAACGGGAATATTAGTCGGAGCGGCGGCAGGCGTAAACTTCCTGCTGAAATAGACAGCATATATTTTATCCGAGATTTTTCCGAACAGAGGTACGGCAGTGGAACTTGCCGAAAAGTCTCTTTTTTCCGTCGGGGTCAGGAATTTTGTATAAAGCACAACTATGCAGGAATATTTCGGGTTTTTCTCTGGGAAATAACCGCAAAAACTCGACAGGTCACGCGCTTCATAAGTTTTAGTGCTTTCGAGCCACATATTTGATGTTCCTGTTTTTCCGACAATTCCATATACGCTTCGGGCAATTCGTCGTGCCGACCCCCGTCCCACAACATTCGACAGCGTCAATCGCACCGAATCGAGTGTGGATTCGGAACATATCGACTTGTTGATTATTTCGGGTTTAAAAATTTCGATTTCACCCGTCGTGCGTCTGATTAATCCTCGAACGAGCCTCGGTTTAACCATTACTCCGCCGTTTGCTATTGCATTATAGAACGAAAGGATATGAACCGGCGCCATCGTTATCTGGTATCCGTGAGAAAGTTTCAACATTGATTCTTTGCTTTTATCCGGATTGATAGACGGTCTTGTATCATCCATATTTTCTATTCCTTCGATTATCTTCAGCGATTTGATAGCCTGTACAAATTTGTCGATATTCCGGTCAAAAGCCTTGTCCACCATGTTTCCCGTACCGACGTTATCCGAACCTTCTATAATTCTGGAAACAGTTAACACAGAGTCGGTCATGTGTTCTTTGGGATACTTTCGGTTTCTCCATTTCACTGTACTGAATTTGTCGGAAAGAGTGACTTTCCCTGTTTCCAGGGCAAGCATAAGAGAAACAGCTTTGAAAGTAGAACCCGGTTCCAGCGCTGCTTTCGTTGCATTGTTGTAAATATCGTGAATGACCCTGTTTTCTTCCATGTAATATGCACCGACGTTCGCCATAGCCTTTATATCACCCGTAGCAACTTCCATCAATATGGCAGCGCCTCCGACAAACATGTCGTTTCCGGATATTGCATCCTGCAGCACAGTTTCGCAAATATCCTGCATTTGCGTATCTATAGTGGTCAATATGTCGTTACCGTTTTTCAGTTCTTCATTATATATATTTTCGATGCCCGAAACTGTCGTGTCGCGGATAACTCCAATGGTCGAATGAGCAAAATTATCTCCGAAAGGGTACATTCTTCTACCTGTTTCTTTGGCATAGATACCGGTCACATTCCGCCCCCGTTTTTCCAAGTGTGGATTTCCAAGTATTGCGTCTCTCTGAAACACATTGATTTTTTTCTTTATAACATTTTCGGTGTACCATGCTTTATTACTGCCGTTTTCCGCTTTTTTTGCATTTTCTGCCTTTATTCTGTGGCTGAGCAACTCTCTGTAATAATCGTCGGCATTTCCTCCCAAAGTTTTTGCGAGAGATTTGGCAAACTCCTTATATATATTTATCCTGAAAGTATCTAATTTCACCGGTTTTTCGGTTTTTGTTCCTGCTGTAACTTTGTTTTTGTCAACCGTATAGTATTTGCCTATTCTGACGCCGAAATCAGCAAACAGCATATATTCGGGATAATACGGGGCAAGCGGTTTTCCATCGGCAGACAATATGTCTCCACGTCGAAAATTTTCGGAATTGACAATTTTCTTACGAGCTTTCTGTTCTGCCTCTTTCAAGTCCGAATTAAATATCTGGGACGCGGCAAAACCAATGCAGTACAGGGCAAAGACAACAAAACAGCGGTAAAAAAATAATGTCCATTTAAATATTTTGACCGGTCTTTTCATTTTTCTACTTTAATTGGAGGGGTCTTCGGTTCTTCCAGATTCAAGCCGTGTTTATTTGATAACTCAAGCAGTTTTTTGTAACTGTTGAACTCCATAAAATCATTCAATTTCATATTGTATTTCACTTTCGCTCGCAACAGGTCTTCTTCCAGCCTGTGCTGTCGCCTGACTTCCAGATCGTATATCAGTCCATTGCTTATATACAGTATCATCAGAACGAAAATCAGCATAATATATTTGTAGTGCTTCCTGACGAAAATTATCATGTTATCTTCGTCGTTGGCAGTGGCAAATATCGATATTTGTTTGAATATTTTCATCACTTTTTCTCTGCTACTCTTAATTTTGCACTTCTCGAACGGCTGTTGCGACCGGTTTCTTCTTCGTCCGGAACAATTGCCTTTTTTGTGACAACCGTAAACGGACTGAGCTCGTTGCCATAAAAATCCTTGACTTTGCGTCCATCGACATTTCCCGTCCTGATATAGTTTTTGACCATCCTGTCTTCTAACGAATGATACGAAATTACCGACAGCCTGCCCCCTGCGACTAAAATATCTGCCGTCTGTTCCAAAAAATGCTTCAATGAAATCATTTCCCTGTTGACTTCTATCCTGAGCGACTGAAAAACTTTTGACAGAAACTGCTTTTCGTCCGATTTCGGGATGAAGGGTTCAATAGCGTCAATCAAACCGGCGACCGAGACAAATGCCTGCCGTTCTCTGGATTCTGCAAGCGTTTTTGCAAGTTTTCGAGCCTGTTTGATTTCGCCGTATTCAAAAAAAACACGTTCGAGCCTGTCCTGAGAATATGTATTGAGGACTGTCTGCGCCGTAAGGTCCGAATCCTGTCCCATGCGCATATCCGGCGAAGATTCGGGAAAACGGAACGAAAATCCTCTTTTGCCGTCGTCGAAATGATGCGAAGATACGCCCAACTCTGCCAAAATACCATCTACTTTAACGATTTTGTGGTATCTCAAAAAATTACG
>JAITBC010000041.1 GCA_031283785.1 Tannerella sp.
GGGTTTGTGCTTCGTTTAAATAAGGCATAAAAGCCTTCATCTTTTCTATTACTTCTGTTTTCATGGCACAAAAGTAATACTTTTTTTTAATACGTCAAATTATTTCATAACAAATCCTATGCTCGTCCACAAACTGAGTTTTTCTGTCCACGAATTTCTTCTTCGGATAAATTCAGTTGAATAAGCATACCTTACATTACTCTTTCTTTGCACATAATACCAAACAGTTCAACAATAATACAGGAAAGTTTAGTTCGGCAACCGCTGAAACTTGAACCCTCTACGCTTCAACAATGCTTTCGAGGTTTTGAAAACAATACGCTTCAGCCGTATCGATTCGGCACGTATATCGTGCTGCTCCTGTGCCTCGCGTGTTGTCTCCGCACTCACCGAAAATGTGCCGAAATCTTCGATACTCACATTGTTGCCGTCGCCCAACTCGTCGAGAATGCCTTTTACAAGCATCCGGGCAGCTATTTCCAGCTCAAAAGCGTTGAACGTCGTACCTTGTGACGCCCTGTCGCACAATTCTTTCAACTCGACTGTTCTCTTGCGGATAATGCGCGGAAACAGTCCGCGCTTTTTGCCTTCTTCCGGATGCAGGTTATCTGTCTGCCTGTCCAATCTGTAATATATGCTCATTGCTCGTTATATGTTAATAATTTATACGTTATATATTAACTTCTTTATACGCTGTGTTTATGTAACTGACAACTACCTTTTGTCTGTAAGACCTACGTCCTACCATCGCAAGACCTACATCTCATTACAGTGATACCTACTTCCTGTTTGCATGAGATGCAGGTCACAAAGATAATACATAATTTTGAATCGGATAAAAGTCGTGCGGGTTTTTGATAATGGTCGGGCTTCTTCCGGACAAAATTACCGTTTTGCCTGTGGCTTTTATCTTTTGACTACAACAATACCATACAAAATTCGGAAATGAGGAATAACAGGAGTCCTTAAAACAGGATTTGCAGATTTCTTACCTTATTGTAAAAAACGACGCGATCTATCTGATTTATCCGAAAATGTATTATCTTTGCGGCAATTTTTTAACAGGGACATTATATTTATGAGTAATCGGTTTGCTGAATACAACACATTGGATTTGTCGGAAGTCAATAAGATAGTGCTGGAGAAATGGAAAAAGGGATCTGTTTTCCATAAGAGTCTGGATATCCGTAAAGACGCTCCCGCATTTATTTTTTATGAAGGCCCGCCGTCGGCTAATGGGATGCCGGGGATTCATCATGTGATCGCCCGTTCGATAAAAGATATATTTTGCCGGTATAAGACGATGAAAGGGTTTCTTGTTGAGCGTAAAGCGGGGTGGGATACGCATGGATTGCCCGTCGAACTCGGCGTGGAAAAGGCGCTCGGCATAACGAAAGATGATATCGGCAAGAAAATATCCGTTGCCGATTATAATAAAGAATGTCGCAGAGACGTCATGAAATTCACCGGAGAATGGGAAGAACTGACACAAATCATGGGATACTGGGTAGATATGGAACATCCGTATATTACCTGCGATAATCGGTATATTGAAACGCTTTGGTTCTTACTTAAAGAACTTTATACAAAAAATTTACTCTATAAAGGATATACGATACAGCCTTACTCTCCCGCGGCGGGGACAGGGTTGAGCACGCATGAACTTAACCAGCCGGGATGTTACCGCGATGTGAAAGATACGACCGTCACAGCGCTTTTCAAAATGAAAAATCCCAAGCCGGAAATGGCGGAATGGGGAACGCCTTATTTTATCGCATGGACGACTACCCCGTGGACTTTGCCCTCCAATACGGCGTTGTGCGTTGGCCCCAATATACAATATGCAGCTGTCCGGACATATAACCCTTACAGCGGGAAACCGATTACGATCGTACTGGCAAAAGACCTTATAAAATCCCATTTCAGCCCTGAAGCCGAAGAATTGCCGCTGGAAGATTATACGGCGGGCGATAAAATAACGCCATATAAAGTTGTTTACGAATATCAGGGTAAAGATCTGACAGGGATGGAATATGAGCAACTTATCCCCTGGTTCTATCCCGGAGAAGGGGCGTTTCGCGTTATTTCAGGCGATTATGTAACGACGGACGACGGTACGGGCATTGTACATATAGCTCCGACGTTCGGCGCGGATGATGCGCGTGTGGCGAAAAATTTCAATGTGCCGCCGGTTCTGCTGGCAGACAAGGCCGGAAATCTTCGTCCGGCAGTCGATCTGAAAGGACGCTTCTATCGCCTCGAAGAACTGGATGATGCATATGTTAAATCAAATGTGAATGTCGACTTATATAAAAGTTATTCGGGACGCTTTGTAAAAAATGAATATGACCCGGAACTTGAAGGTAAAAACGAAACGCTTGATATTGACCTGAGCGTCATGCTTAAACAACAGGGGCTGGCGTTTAAGATAGAAAAGTATGTACACAATTATCCGCACTGCTGGCGTACGGATAAGCCGATTCTCTATTATCCGCTCGACAGCTGGTTTATAAGGACTACGGCATGTCGCGAACGCATGATCGAACTTAATGACACGATAAACTGGAAGCCGCAAAGTACCGGTTCGGGACGTTTCGGCAAATGGCTCGAAAATCTGCAGGACTGGAACCTTAGCCGTAGCCGTTATTGGGGAACGCCGCTTCCGATATGGCGCACGGACGACGGCGCGGAAGAGAAATGTATCGGTTCGGTAGCAGAACTGTACGATGAAATAGAAAAATCGGTTGCTGCCGGGTTGATGGAGAGTAATCCGTACAAGGAGAAAGAGTTCGTCGCCGGCGATTACTCTGCGGAAAATTATGATAAAATAGACCTCCACCGGCCTTATGTAGATGATATTATTCTTGTATCGGACAGCGGCAAACCGATGAAACGCGAGGCGGATCTTATCGACGTCTGGTTCGATTCGGGAGCAATGCCTTATGCACAGATACATTATCCGTTCGAAAACAAAGAACTTTTCGAGAAGCGCAAAGTTTATCCGGCGGATTTCATCGCCGAGGGTGTGGATCAGACGCGCGGATGGTTTTTTACGTTGCATGCGCTGGGATGTATGATATTCGACAGTGTAGCGTTCGAGAATGTCGTTTCAAACGGGCTTGTGCTCGACAAAAACGGCAATAAAATGTCCAAACGCCTCGGCAACGGCGTCGATCCGTTCGAAACAATCGCGAAACACGGCTCGGATCCCCTGCGTTGGTACATGATAACAAATGCGTCTCCGTGGGACAACCTGAAATTCGACGCCGACGGAATAGAAGAGGTGCGCCGTAAATTCTTCGGTACATTATATAATACGTATTCGTTCTTTTCGCTTTATGCAAATGTAGACGGATTCACGTACGGTGAACCCGATATACCAACCGGCGAACGCCCGGAGATAGACCGCTGGATATTGTCGCTTCTTAATTCGCTGGTGAAGGAGGTCGACGGATATTATGATGCTTACGAACCGACACGTGCAGGACGTATGATATCGGATTTTGTAAACGATCACTTGAGTAACTGGTATGTACGCCTTAACCGCCGCCGTTTCTGGGGTGGAGGTATGACGACCGACAAACTGTCGGCGTACCAAACGCTTTACACCTGCCTCGAAACCGTAAGCAAACTGATGGCTCCGATATCTCCGTTCTACTCCGATCTGCTGTTCACCGATCTGGTAGCCGTGACGGGACGCGACAAAGCGGAGTCGGTTCACCTGACTGATTTTCCGGTATGCGATGAATCCCTGATAAATAAGACGCTTGAGGACAGGATGCAGATCGCGCAGACGATTTCTTCGATGGTACTGGCCTTGCGGCGTAAAGCAGGCATTAAAGTCCGTCAGCCGTTGCAGACGATCATTGCGCCGGCGCCTAATGATGAACAAAGGACAAACATAGAAGCCGTCAAAAATCTTGTGCTGAACGAAGTGAATGTTAAAGCGTTGAATTTTGTTGATAATGCTTCAGGTGTTCTTGTAAAAAAAATAAAACCCGACTTCAAAAAGTTAGGGCCCCGTTACGGTAAAATCATGAAACAACTGACGGCATCCATACAGGCTATGCCGCAGGAAGATATTGTAGCGCTTGAACAGGCCGGCAGGTTTACCTTCAACATCGACGGAAAAGAATGTGAAATAACGACGGATGAAGTGGAGATAATATCGGAAGATATTCCCGGATGGCTTGTTACAAATGAAGGAAACCTTACGATAGCGCTTGATATAACCGTGACGGAAGACTTACGGAAAGAAGGTCTGGCACGCGAACTTGTAAACCGGATACAAAATATGCGCAAAAACAACGGATATGAAATAACCGACAAAATACGGATAAAAATTTCTTCGTCGGACGCAACGGATGAAGCCGTCAAAGATTATTCGGAATACATAAAAAAACAGGTGCTTGCGAAATCCCTTGAAATTGTTGATAATCAAACGGATGGCATGGAACTGGATTTTGAAAGTTTCAAATTGTTTGTACAAATGGAAAAAATTTGACCGATTTAGCGTGAATTATATAAATATATGTAGTATTTTTGAAGTGATAAATTATTTTGTAGTTTAATCGATTAATAAAAAAGGTTATGGCAGAAAAGATAAGATATTCGGATGAGGAATTGGAAGAATTCCGTGTTATTATTTTGGATAAGCTTGATAAAGCTAAACGCGATTACGAACAGTTACGGGCTGGGGTGACCAACTCGGAGGGGAATGATGTTTCCGATACCTCGCCTACATTCAAAGTGCTTGAAGAAGGTGCGACAACCCTGTCAAAAGAAGAGACTGGCCGTCTGGCACAGCGTCAGATGAAATTTATTCAGAACCTGCAGGCAGCGCTTGTTCGCATAGAAAATAAAACGTACGGTATCTGTCGTGAAACGGGAAAGCTTATTCCTAAAGAACGCCTGCGCGCCGTACCTCATGCTACATTAAGTATAGAAGCAAAAGAAAGTGGCATTAAGTAAGACACAACTCAGGCATATATGGAGTGCGGCGCTGGCTGTTACTCTGTTGTTGATTTGCGACCAGGTCTTTAAGGTTTGGGTAAAAACCCATATGCGACTTGGCGACAGTATCGAGGTTTTTTCATGGTTTAAAATTTACTTTACTTAAAATCCCGGTATGGCTTTCGGTATTGAGATTGTCGATACTTATATACTTACAATCTTCAGGATAATTGTCGTTTGCTTGCTGGGGGTATTTATTTTCGGACTTATAAAGCGTAATTTCAAACTTGGTTTTATTCTTTGCCTCTCCCTGATACTTGCCGGTGCGCTCGGCAATATCATTGACTGTACATTCTACGGGGCATTGTTCGATCACAGTTATGGTCAGGTAGCAACATTGATGCCGGACGGCGATGGTTATTCGACGTTTTTGCACGGGAAAGTCGTCGACATGCTGTATTTTCCGCTGATACAAACGACATGGCCATCGTGGCTACCTGTATGGGGCGGACAAGACTTTATATTTTTCAGACCTATTTTTAATGTAGCAGACTCTTCTATTTGCGTAAGTGTTTTTATACTGCTTATATTCTACAGACAATCTTTGTCTGCAAGTTTTTCGAAGGAAAAAGATCTTCATGACGAATAGATTACGTATATATGGCATTTTATTATTCTTTTGCATAGCCGCCTCCTGCAGTAAGGTCCCCAATCATATTACTCCGGAAAAAAAAATGCGGGCTGTATTGTACGATATGCAAATTGCGGAAGCGATTGTTGAAACAAACTACGAATCATACAGGACAAGCGAGGAAAGGCAGACCGTCTACGATGCCGTTTTTGCCAAACATCATATTACGCAGGCCGAATACGATTCCTCATTAGTATGGTATGGTGAAAATATGGATTTGTATATGCGCATATACAAACTTGTACTTAAAGATATAAACGAACATATTGCTTCTATGGGCGATATTAAACCGAACCCATTGTCCGGGGAGGTTTCCGCAAGAGATTCAATTGATATATGGATATATAATCGCAGTTTTACATTCGAGACGGGACGGATTTTTAATGCGCTTACATTCGATATAGAGCCGCAGAAGCCTTATTCGTCAGGCAGTTCGTATGTGCTTGGTTTGTCGGTGTGGGGTGTCTCTCCCAATCTGAAACATAAACCGAAAATCAGGCTGTATGCCATGCATAGCGATACAATTATCTCCGTTAATAAGGATATCACGGAAGACGGCTATTATGAAACGGTACTTAGAACTGTTGCAACCAAACAGGTGAAACGTGTGTACGGATATATCCTGATGAACGACGCCGATGCATCGTACCACCACATTTATATTGACGACATCCGGCTGATGAAATATAATTACGGGTCAAATGCGCTTACTGCTCCGAAAGCAGATTCCCAGCCTTCGCCGCCGGAATTGCAAACGAAAATCAGCGATTAAAGGCGGCTTCGTATTTTGTTGCGACACGTCTGAATTCGGCACAGATGATAGCTGCAGACACGGCTACATTCAGTGATTCCGTCGTTTCGCGCACAGGAGGATAAGAAGGAATATACAGTTTCTCTTTTATGAAAGATGCTGCCTGCGGTCGAATACCGTTTCCTTCGTTCCCCATGATTATGATACCATGCGGCGATAATCTTTTAGTATATATGTTTTCTCCGTCCAAGAATGTCCCATAGACAGGACTGCTTGCATGTTTTCCGAGATACCCGGCCAAATCGGTATAATGTATTTTCACATGCGCTAAAGCCCCCATTGTCGCCTGCACCGTTTTAGGCCCGAATACGTCTGCCGTATCTTTACTGCAGACAATATGCTCTATACCGAACCAGTCGGCCAGGCGAACAATGGTGCCGAGATTTCCGGGATCCTGTATACCGTCGAGCGCTAAAACAAGTTGGGAACAGG
The DNA here is from genome assembly GCA_031283785.1 of Tannerella sp. Next base: position 6,888 of record JAITBC010000041.1, read on the forward strand.
GATTCGCATCCTCTAACGGATATAAAGGTTTTTTGAATACGGCCACTACATCCTGCGGCGTTTTCATGAAACTTACTTTGCGTATATCACCCTCTTCGGCAAGCACAAGCTCTTTTGCCGGAATATCGCCTTGCGTTGCCAGCCACGATGTCCGCGCGGCAAGCCATTCGCAATCGAACGTACGAAGCATGTCGGCAACAAGTTTGTTACCTTCGGCCACAAAAAGGCCCTGTTCGTCCCGGATTTTTTTTAATTCCAGAGATCGCAATTCTTTGATTTTCGCTTTGCTCAACATAAATTTCATCATTTTAAGATGCCAAATGTACGGTAAATAATTTATTTAAACTACATTTGTGCCGAAAACAGGTATTATGAGGTTCGGCTTATGTGATTTTTTTATTTGTCTATGCAGCATGGCGGGATTAGCGTCGTGCAGCATGACCAAGTATGTCGGCGAGGGTCAATATCTTTTGGATAAAGTGACGATTGAGACGGATAATCCGGACGTTAAAGCCTCGGAGATGAGATCCTATCTGCAACAACATCCCAATTATAAAATATTCGGACTGTTTAAATGGCCTTTGTACGTGTATAACTGGTCGGGAGTTAACGAAAAAAAATGGTTGAATAAACAGATTCGGAAAATGGGAGAACCGCCTGTTTTGCTTGATACGCTCCTTGCCGAACAATCCGGGATACAGCTGAAGCATTATATGTTTAACCGCGGATATGCAAATGCACAAGTAGAAATGTCGGTAGATACGGCAAAAAACAAGAAGGCGGTTTTAAAATATGCGGTAATATCCGGCAAGCCTTATCGAATAAGAAAATACAATACATCTGTAGATGATCCGGCAATCGACAGTATCATACATCTTGAGGCTCCCCGCCGTTCGCTTCTGCAGTCTGCACTTCGTTCCGTACCGAAAGAATATAATTCTTATATAAAAGAAGATATGCTGTTCGACCGCGTTATACTCGACAAAGAACGCCAACGCCTGACGACACTGTTGCGGAACAATGGATATTATGCCTTTAACCGTGATTATATCGGATATTGGGCCGACAGTTCCCTTCTTTCTCATCGTGTCGATTTGGACATATATATCAAGCCGGATGAATACGTCGCGCAGGATGGCGAAACAAGACAGCGCCGGCATAAACAATACTATATTAATAATGTAAAGATCCTGACCGATTACGACCCGCTTAATCCGGATGCTACCGGTAATGATTATATGATTACGGATTCGATGACTTCGCGGGACGTCAATATATATTATGGGAAAAGCGGGCGGAACATTCGTCCCGCCGTATTGCAACAAAGCTGCTACCTGACATCCGGGACGTTGTATAATGAGCGAAATATTGAGCAGACATATGCCTCTTATTCATCCCTCAATGCTCTTCGTTACATGAGTATCCGATTTGACGAACTGGAAGAAGCCGATACAATGAAGCTCAACTGTACGATATTAACGGCTCCGGCAAAAAAACAAGGTGTACGTTTTGATCTGGAAGGAACAAATTCCGCCGGTGATCTTGGTTTTGCTTCGTCACTGACCTATCAGCATCGAAACTTTTTCAAAGGCTCGGAGCTGTTTTCAGCTAAAATCCGCGGCGGTTACGAGTTTCTTTCCTCTACCGAAGAACGCGGCAACTACTGGGAGTTTGCCGGAGAATCTTCACTTCATTTCCCGCACTTCCTTTTTCCTTTCGTCAGTTATGATTTTCGCCGTAAAATTCGCGCTACAACGGAGTTCAGGGTAAGTTACGACGAAATGCGAAGACCCGAATATCACCGTTCCATACTTTCGGGAGGATGGAGCTATCACTGGCAGGACCGCATAAATACGCTTGCCCGTCATACGTTTAAACTGATAGATATAAATTATGTCTTTCTACCGTTTAAAAGAGAGGACTTTATAAACAAACTGCCCGAAACGACAGCGCTGTATAATTATTCGGATCAGTTTATCGTAAGCACGGGATATGTCTACTCTTTTAACAATTACGATCCGATGGAACGGCGCCGGAATACTTATTCATTCCGCATAGCTGTCGAATCGGCAGGCAATGTCATGTATGCTCTGTCGAATCTTTTCGGCGTAAAAAAGGATGAAGACGGTTTGTACCGACTTTTCGGGATCAATTATTCCGAATTTCTGAAAGGCGATATTGATTTTGCACGCAGCCTGACGCTCGATTACCGCAATTCCATAGCGTTTCATATCGGATTAGGGGTGGCATATCCTTTCGGTAATACGGACGAACTCCCTTTCGAACGGCGTTATTATGCTGGGGGCGCAAACAGTAACCGCGGATGGAACGTCCGCTCGCTTGGCCCCGGAAGCATGCAGAAAACGGATACAACATCGTTTATTCACCAGACAGGAGATATTCGCCTGGATGCGAATATAGAGTTCCGGTCAAAACTGTTCTGGAAATTTGAACTGGCATTTTATGTCGACGCCGGAAATATATGGACGATACGGGAATATGATTATCAAAAATACGGGAATTTCGACTTCGGGCGTTTTCATAAGGATATAGCCGTATCCTACGGATTAGGACTGCGTCTCGACTTTGATTATTTCCTTGTCCGTCTTGATTCCGGCTTCAAAGCTTATAATCCGCAAGAATCCGGTCCGCGGAAATGGGCAATCCTGAAGCCGAATCTCAAAAACAATTTTGCCTGGCATTTTGCCGTGGGATATCCTTTCTGAATTTTGCACATGAGGATGATCATTCCGAGTTTTTACCACCCTGCCGCCTACCGGGTTAAACATATGGAGTATGTCTTCCGGAGCCCCCGTCTATTCTTAAATTTCATGAAATGTTTTGATATCTCAATTATAATGCATTATTTTGCAACGCAGAAACACAATGAATTATTAACACATTGCTAATTAACAGTTTAATTAAAATAATATGAAGAGAGTAAATTTGTTTTTTATAAAAAGCCTGATAATGGCTTCAGTTTGTTTTTTTATTATTTCATGCGAAGAATCAAGCCCCGAAATTCCTATTTATGAAATGTCGCCTGTTTCCAAATATGAACGAGACGAGACGACTACGCTTATGATTCATAACGGCAAGAAAATTACCGGATACGAAGTGTACGAGAGATCCCTTGATGAGAATCTTCTTAAATATAAAGCCGACGTGATATATAAAACGGGCAGTATATTTTGTACTTTGGACGGCATTAATTACCTGATTCAATTTGATAATACCATTGGAGGCTCGCGAGTGAGGGAACTTTCGGCATCTATCGGGAATGCCCTGTATTATAAGGTTATCTATTTTTATGATGATCAGGGACGATTGAGCAGTACGGAGATTAATGTAGCACATGAAGGCAACAGTATTTACTATACAAAATATGAATATTCCGAATCTTCCATAAAAATCGTGGATGACACCACATATGAGATACAGCTGGGCAATGAAGAAAATACGGGATATGTATATAATGTTCTTGGAAATTCGGCAGCATCTCTCACCTCCAAATATGTCTTTAATCCGGAGTTGTATTTTCTTAATATCTACGGCAAGCCTGTCGGGAAATTGCCGCTTGGAGCCACAATCACACGTTCCGCAAATTCGATGCGTATCGGCCGGTATTATTACGAATATAATTAATGTAGTTTCCCTCGTTTACGGCGAGCCTTAACAAA
>JAITBC010000064.1 GCA_031283785.1 Tannerella sp.
CGAAAGAGGCCTGTTATAAGTTTATGGATACGCTGAAAATTATACGTCGGGCGACCAACCTGTTTGATAATAAAACGTTGGTTATTCATCCCGAATCGACTATATTCGGTACGTTCCCGCCCGAAACAAAAAAAATGATGGGTATCGAAGACAGCCTTGTACGCTTCTCCGTCGGGCTGGAAGATTCGGAGGACCTGCAGCAGGATATCGACGCCGGATTGGCTGCTTTGTAGGAGGTAACTTTGTGTCATCAAACAAAAAACAGGCAAAATGCTGCGCAATAAAGTTACGACAACGATTTCAGAACTCCAAAAATTTTTCACTTAAAATCATCACCGGAATTCCGGAGAACCCGTCATAATAACGACCGGTTATAAGAAGAAATTCATCCGAAGAGATTATCTTTGGCCTGTCATTTAAATGAGAGACGATTAAATACAAACTTAATTCAGAACGACGTATGAATACAACAATCTCAAAAGCATTGCCTTTTGCTGCGCTTGCCCTGTCGGCAGGCGTATGCAACAGCGCTGAGAAAGATAAAAACGGCAAGACGACGACGGCTAAAACAAACGTTCTTGTTGTACTTGCCGATGATATGGGCTACTCCGATATGGGCTGTTACGGAGGCGAAATACAAACCCCCAATCTGGACCGGCTGGCCCAAAACGGCGTGCGTTTCACCCGTTTTTATAACGCCGGACGCAGCTGTCCTACCCGCGCCTCGCTCTTGACAGGCCTCTACCCTCATCAGGCAGGCGTAGGACGCATGACGTTCGACCAGCATCTGCCCGGATACCGTGGGACAATGACGCATAACGGCGTTACGGTGGCCGAAGTGCTGAAAGAATCCGGCTATCATACCGGAATGACAGGTAAATGGCATGTTGCGGAAACGCCGCTTCGTCACGATCAGCGGGAATGGCTTGCACATCAGGTATACCACGAAGAATTTGCGCCGAAAGAAAATTATCCGACGCATCGCGGATTCGAGGATTTTTACGGCACAATATACGGAGTGGTCGACTATTTCGATCCTTTTAGCCTTGTGAATGGCGAAGAACCTGTCCGTGAAGTACCGGAAGGTTATTACAGTACTGATGCTTTGTCCGACAGTGCAGTAGCGTATATCGGGAGATATACGGATTCGGACAGGCCGTTTTTCCTGTATTTATCGTATCATGCCCCTCACTGGCCCTTACATGCGCTGGAGGAAGATGTCGAAAAATACGAAAATACCTATACGGCAGGTTGGGAGGCTATCCGGAATGCCCGGTATGAGCGTATGGAAAAACAGGGAATTTTTAAAGGCTATGACGATTACCTGTCTGACCGGCAGTCGAAGAAGGAATGGGAATCTAATCCTGATAAGGAATGGGATGCACGTGCAATGGCAGTACATGCAGCTATGATCGACCGTATGGATCAGGGTATCGGCAGGGTGCTGAAGGCTCTGGAAGATGCCGGCGAAATGGATAATACGCTGATATTGTTCCTGTCCGATAACGGATGCAGTCCTGAAGTATGCCAGGATTATTTGCCCGGCGAAAATGACCGCCCGGATATGTTACGCGACGGTACGCCGATGATTTATCCGAAAAATAAAGAGGCGTTGCCCGGACCGGAGACAACGTATGCCTCTTTAGGCCCGGAATGGGCGAACGTTGCCAATGTGCCGTTCCGTTTCTGGAAAGCAAAAATGTATGAAGGAGGCATTTGTACGCCGATGATCGCACACTGGCCCGACGGAATAGAACTGAAGAAAAATTCCGTAACCGACGAACCATGCCATATCATTGATATTATGGCGACAATCCTTGATATCACACATGCCGGATATCCGGAAGAATATAAAGGAAACGCCGTCATTCAATATGAAGGAAAAAGCTTCTTCCCAATATTGAAAACAGGCAGACGGGATAGACATCAGGTTATCGGTTTTGAACATTTCAATGAAAAAGCATTGATGAGTAACGACGGATGGAAAATCATACAACCCGGGAAAAAAGCCGGATGGGAACTCTATAACTTGAACGAAGACCGTACGGAAATGCATGACCTTGCAACGGAAAATCCCGGAAAACTTGCACAAATGATCTCACAATACGGGGAATGGGCAAAACGAACAATGGTTATCCCGGCGCCAAATTGACCCACCCCCCAATCTTATCATGAAATACTTCAACAGCATAAAATCTCAATAAAGAGCCTGCCGGATAGTTTTCTCAATGTCGTATGACATTTTACACTCAGAAACAGCGATATTAAGCTGTCCGCCGTATGTTGCTGTTTTGTTTATTTACCGGAATAAATATACTTTTGTCCTGTAATTCGTATTGGAATGAAACAGGAAGAGCAGCAAATCGTTCGCCTGCTTAAGGAAGGAGACAGCAGCGCATACAGATATCTGTACGACAGGTATTATACTTTGTTGTGCGCTGTTGCATGCGAATATCTTGACGACCGATTCCCGGTCGAAGACATTGTGAACGAACTTATTTTTCATCTCTGGGAAAGGCGGGAGACGCTCGAAATCGTCACGTCTCTGCGGAGTTATCTGATACGCGCTATCCGAAACCGCTGTATCAACGCGCTTCAACTCGAACGCGAACGGCGCGAAATCACGTTTTCCGCGATGGACGCAGACGAGTATGAAACGATTCAAACATCCGAATCCGGAGACTATCCATTAGCCGTCCTGCTCGAAAACGAACTGGAAGAAAAAATCAGGCAGGCCATTGAAAATCTGCCCGCAGATTCCCGCAGGATATTCAAGATGAGCCGCTTCGAAAACAAACGGTACGATCAGATTGCCGAAGAATCGGGTATTTCCGTCAATACGGTCAAATACCATATCAAAAACGCACTCATGCGGCTGAAAGACGAGTTGCAGGAGTTTTTGCGGTAGGAGTAAAATGTTAAATCTCGCCTTCCCAAGTGTTAAATCTCACTTTTCTACTATCCCTTCCTTCTTCCGGACTGTCCTCTTAATGTATGGAACATAATATTTCTCATATAGACGAACTGATTCTGTCCTGTCTGTCCGGCAATCCGACTCCGGATGAGATGGCGGAACTGAAGGGGTGGCTCGACGCTTCTCCCGCTAACAGGGCGCATCTCCGGGCTATACGCGAAATATGGCTGGCAAGCGGCGTCCTCGACCATGCCGGACGTTTTGATAAAGACCGTGCCGTCGAGCAATTTATAGCCTTCACGAGCCGCCGCACGAGCCGCCGCGCAAGTACCGGCAGGACGACAGGAAAGCACGTCGTCTTGCGTTACCTGGGTTATACCGCAGCGGCCGTCGTCCTGCTTATAGTCGTTTCGTATGTGTCGTACCGGCATGGCGGCGAGCAGGTGAAAAACCGCTTTGCCGACATTGTTATTGAGGCGCCGAAGGGGGCAAAAACGAAAATGTTCCTCCCCGACGGTACGCTTGTCTGGCTGAATGCAAGCTCTAAAATCATCTATTCGCAGGGCTTTGGCGTAAGTGACAGGAATGTCGACCTGACGGGAGAAGGGTATTTCGAAGTGACCGGAAACGCCAAACTTCCCTTTCGAGTGAAAACGGGCGAATTGCAGGTCAACGTGCTGGGAACAAAGTTCAATTTCAGTAACTATCCCGATAACGAAGAAGCCATCGTGAGCCTGATTGAAGGAAAAGTGCAGGTGAGGAATCTGATGAATGTGAACGAAGAAAAGAATATGTCGCCCGACGAAAAAGCGTTCCTGAACAAGAAAACAGGACAAATGCGCATCTTAAGCCACAAGACGTTCCCTTCGTCCGAGTGGACAAACGGATATCTGTGTTTCGACAACGAGCTGCTGCCCGATATTGTCAAAGCACTGGAACGGAGCTACGACGTAAAAATAAGCATCGCCGACAAATCGCTGGAGACCGCCCGTTTCTACAGCGATTTCTCGCAGCAGGAACAAAACATTGAAGACATTCTCCGGCTGCTTAAATCTACCAAGAAACTGACTTACACGACAGAAGGAAAAAATATCATATTGCGAGAGGAAAAATAATACGAAGTATTCACCTTTAATAATAACACTATGAACACAAGTTAATAAACCATCGATTTTGACCGGCCACAAAAAAAAGAACCGAGAGTAAAGGCTGACATCCATCTCCCGATTCCGTACTTCCGTCCGGTCATCTTGCCAACGAATTTCCGAAAGTGACGGCAAAAATATCAAATAATCTCTTTCGGGCAAAATTATCAACTAATAATTATTTTTATATCTATATTATCATGGAACATAAAAAGAAAATCATTTTTATGATGGGGATGCTATCTTGCTTTTATTTAACAACATTTGCGCAAAGCATAACCCTGAATTTGAACAATGTAACAGTGAGAAGCGCTTTCGAGGCGTTGAAGAAAGAGTATAAATACATGTTCGTTTACGAATCGAGCGACGTGAATACGCAGAAAACCATTTCCGTCAATGCTCGGGACCAGTCTCTGGATGCAGTGCTGAACCAAATCCTCGCGGGGCAGGATGTGACGTATGAAATCAACGAGAAGAACATCGTGATCCACAAATCGGCACTCCCCGTCGGGACACAGGCGGTCGGACGGCGCATCACCGGAACGGTCGTCGACGAAAACGACGAACCGGTCATCGGCGCCAATATTAAGGAGAAAGGTACGACAAACGGAACCGTGACCGATGTAGACGGGAATTTCTCACTTACTGTGAAGGACGATGAGATATTGCAAATATCATATATCGGCTATATCACGCAGGAAGTCAGTGTTTTATCCTCATTTTTGCGTGGGGGGGGGGGGGGGTAAACCCCTTATAATTTAAGTGGGTCGAGATTGGCAGACGCTTGAGGAAGTTGTAGGG
>JAITBC010000066.1 GCA_031283785.1 Tannerella sp.
CGCCGCAGAACGCGCCGGAGCAAAAGGATTGAACATTGTGCTTTTCGAAAAAAAAGAACTCGGCGGGGTTTGCCTCAACGAAGGATGCATACCGACAAAAACATTACTTTACAGCGCCAAAATTTACGACTATGCCTTGCATGGCGATAAATACGGGATTAACGTACAGGAAGCGTCATTTGATTTCGGCAAAATAGTGGCGCGAAAGGATAAGGTAGTAAAAAAATTGGTCGCAGGCGTAAGCGCCAAAATGAAAGCTCACAACGTTACCGTTATCAGAGGCGAAGCACAGATTAAAGGACGTTCGTCCGAAGGTATTGAGATAGCGTGTAACGGCGAGACATTCCGCGCTGCCAACCTGTTGCTTTGTACCGGCTCGGAAGCGTTTGTCCCGCCTGTTCCCGGCATACGGGAAGCGGGTGATATTATCGTAACCAACCGCGAGATACTGTCTCTTAAAGAACAGCCAAAATCGCTCGTTGTCATCGGCGGAGGCGTAATCGGAATGGAATTTGCAAGTTTTTTCAACAGCCTCGGAACCGAAGTAACCGTCATAGAGATGTTGCCGGAAATTCTTGGAGGTCTCGACAGCGAAATAAGTAAAATGCTTCGCGATATTTACACAAAGAAAGGAATAAAATTTCATCTATCATGCAAAGTCACGGAGATAAACGGTAACGAAGTGATATATGTAAATCCGGATGGCGTTCGGGCGTCGGCCAAAGGAGAAAAAATACTGATGAGCGTCGGACGTCGCGCCGTGACAAAAGGCTTCGGTCTGGAAAACCTGGGCGTGGAGCTGGATCGCAATGCTGTTAAAGTCGACGGGAAGATGCGCACCAACATACCGAACGTATTTGCCGCCGGCGATGTGACGGGCTTTTCCATGCTTGCCCACACAGCAAGCCGCGAAGGTGAAGTGGTGGTGAACAATATTATCGGTCGCCCCGACGTGATGCGTTACAGCGCCATTCCGGGAATCGTATATACAAACCCCGAAGTGGCAGGCGTCGGCCTGACGGAAGAACAGGCGAAAAAGGAGGGTATCGAATATAAAATAGCCAAACTGCCGATGGCTTATGCCGGACGTTTTGTCGCTGAAAACGAAGGCGGTGTCGGAATATGCAAAGTGCTGGCAGGAGCCAAGTACGGAGAAATCCTCGGTGTTCACATGCTTGGCAATCCGTGCAGCGAAATGATTTACGGCGCATGTTTAGCCATCGAACAGGAAATGACGCTCAAAGAAATGGAAGAAGTGGTATTCCCCCACCCGACTGTTTCCGAAATATTCAAAGAGACTATATTTTCATTTTAATAAAACGAGTAATAACAAACAATTGATAACTATTCACAAATCCCTATTCATTTTAATTATTAAATAATATGCCGAAAATAAAATTTATAAACCCTGAAACCGTCAGGAAACCGGATGAAATAAAATTCAGCAATATTCCTGTCAATCAATACAGGAAAACAATCGATGAAGAATTAACAAGCGGAAACTTCGAGAAAGACGACTTAAAACGTATTTACTTCGATATGGCGGTAATACGCGAGTTTGAAACCATGCTTCAACTTGTAAAGACGACCGGAGCATATCAGGGTATTGAATACAACAATCCCGGCCCTGCACATTTATCAGCCGGACAGGAAGCTGCTGCCGTCGGTATGGCTTATATGCTTGATACGGATGACTTTATCTTCGGTTCGCACCGCAGTCACGGAGAAATATTGGCGAAAGGATTGCGCGCTATTCAAACGATGCCCGAAACGGAATTAAAAAAGATAATGGAAGAATTTTGGGACGGCGCCACGTTGAATGTAGCAAAAAAAGCATATACAGGCAATAACATCAAAGAATTGGCCATACGCTTCCTGCTATACGGAGCCTTAGCCGAGATTTTTGCGCGTACGACAGGCTTTAACAAAGGGCTTGGCGGCAGTATGCATACATTCTTCACCCCGTTCGGCATTTATCCGAACAACGCAATTGTCGGAGGCAGCGCGACAATTGCCGTCGGCGCGGCCTTATATAAAAAGGTAAACCGCAAAAAAGGAATTGTCGTGGCTAATATAGGCGACGGCTCAATGGCGCGAGGCCCCGTCTGGGAGGCGCTATCTTTCGCGTCGATGGATCAATTCAAACAATTGTGGGAAAATGATATGAATGGCGGACTGCCCGTGCTCATCAACATTATGAACAACCAATACGGCATGGGCGGACAGACGGCGGGCGAAACGATGGGTTATGACATTGCAGCACGTATCGGCGCCGGCGTAAATCCCGAACAAATGCATGCAGAACGTGTAGACGGATACAACCCGCTGGCCGTAATCGACGCATACCGCCGCAAGAAAGCCCTGCTGGAGAAAAAAGAAGGCCCCGTCCTCCTCGACGTCCTTACCTATCGTTACAGTGGCCACTCCCCGTCGGATTCTTCGTCATACCGCACGAAAGAAGAAGTCGAAGCATGGGAAAAGATTGACTGTATAAAGAGTTACGGTAAAGAAATTGTGGATGCGGGAGTAGCCGTACAGGAAGAACTCGACAAGATGGAGAAAGATATTAAGGAAACCATGCTTGAGGTATTCAAACTGGCTATCGACCCCGAACTTTCCCCTAATATGGATTTGAGGAAACATCCGAACCTCCCGGAAGAGATGATGTTTTCGAACCTGTCTGTCGATGCGCTGTCGGATGCCGAACCGGACGTAAATCATCCCGTGAAGGACAACCCGCGTGTAAAACAAATCGCCGGCAAAGAGCGTTTCGCTTTTGACGAAACCGGCAAGCCGTTCTCCAAAATGAAACAGTACCAACTGCGCGACGGCCTCTTCGAAGCAATCATCGACCGGTTCTACAAGGATGCGTCGCTCATTGCCTACGGCGAGGAAAACCGCGACTGGGGAGGCGCTTTTGCCGTCTACCGCGGATTAACGGAAGCACTGCCTTATCATCGCCTGTTCAACGCGCCGATTGCCGAAGCGGCAATTGTCGGGACGGCCATCGGTTATGCGATGTGCGGCGGACGCGTTATCCCCGAAATAATGTATTGCGACTTCCTCGGATGCTGTGGCGACGAAGTGTTCAACCAACTTCCGAAATGGCAGGCGATGAGCGGAAACCTGCTTAAAATGCCGGTTGTCGTCCGCGTGTCCGTCGGCTCGAAATACGGCGCTCAACATTCGCAGGACTGGACTTCGCTTGCCGCACACATACCGGGACTTAAAGTTTGCTTCCCCGCAACCCCATACGATGCCAAAGGACTTATGAACAGCGCATTGCAGGGAACAGACCCCGTTATATTCTTCGAAAGCCAGCGTATTTACGACGTCGGCGAACAGTTTTATAAAAGCGGCGTGCCGGAAGGATATTACGAAATACCGTTCGGCACGCCGGACATCAAGCGCGAGGGAAAGGACATCACATTCCTGACGATAGGCGCAACCCTATACACTGCCCTGAAAGCGGCTGATAAACTGGAAAAAGAACATGGGATGAGCGTGGAAATAATAGATGCCCGTTCGCTTGTTCCGTTCAACTATGAGAAAGTACTTGCCTCGGTAAAAAAAACGGGACGTATCGTAATAGCAAGCGACGCTACCGCACGCGGTTCATTCCTGAACGACCTTGCCCGTAATATAACGGAACTTGCGTTCGACGACCTTGACGCTCCTCCGGTAGTGGTAGGTTCACGCAACTGGATAACGCCCGCATACGAACTTGAATACGCGTTCTTTCCGCAGGTAGAAAGCTTCCTCGACGCCGTACACGAAAAAATTGTCCCGTTGAAAGGATATATCCCGATTTACAATTTCACCGACGCAGAACAGATACGCAGGCAAAAACTCGGAGTATAATGGAAACATACGGCAAAATACCAAACGTCAACGCACATTTGCATACGCCTTACTCTTTCAGTGCATTCGAAAACCTGACCGACGCACTCGAACGGGCGGCGGAAGATAATGTCAAAGTGGTGGGGATAAACGACTTTTATTCCACAGACGGTTACGAAGAATGGGATAGAGAGGCGCGTAAACGTCATCTTTATCCGTTATTCAATATCGAATTTATAAGCCTCCAGAAAGAAGATCAGGACAGCGGCATACGTGTCAACGACCCGAATAATCCCGGACGTACGTACATAAGCGGAAAAGGCCTAAGCTGCCCCCCGTCGCTGAAAGAACCTTTTGCATCGCAGTTAGCCGGAGTACGCGCAGAATCCAATATGCAGGTCAAAGAAATGTGCGACCGTGTAAACCTCCTCCTGAACGCTTATGATGCAGGATTCGACATTGATTTTGAAAATATCGAAAACTTCATGGCCAAAGGGCTTGTCCGCGAACGTCATCTGGCCAAAGCACTGCGTATGTGCACCTATATCCATTTTAAAAACGAACCGGTAGAGATAAAATCTTTTCTGGAAAAGATTTTCAACGGTAAAACGCTGAAATCGGATATATTCGACTATGCCGGAGTGGAAAATGAGATACGCGGCAACCTGCTCAAAGCCGGAGGCGCCGCTTTCGTCCCCGAAGACCCGAAAACATTCCTGCCGCTTGAAGACGTTTGCAATATTATCATCGCGGCGGGAGGCATTCCCACTTACCCGTTCCTCGGCGATGATGCAAATGGAAAGTTCACCGATTTTGAACGGGATATTGAGAAAGCAATGAAAACATTGAAACAGCGGAAAATATATTCCGTAGAATTTATCACGACAAGAAACCGTATCGACGTTCTTGAAGAATATGCAGGCTATTTCCATGATAACAGCTTCGTTGTAACATTCGGAACAGAACACAATACGCCGGCGATGGAACCTGTATTATTGCACGCACGCGGAAATACGCTTCTTACAAATCGTTTAAAACAAATAAACTATGACGGAGCGTGTATCATAGCGGCCCACCAGAAACTTGTCCGCAACGGAAAAACCGGATATATTGATGCAAACGGCAATGCCGATGCCGACAACCGTGACAGATATATCAAAATGGGAGACGAATTGATACAAAATATATCATGGATAAAATAGAATTTACAAACTTTTTAAACTGTGATGAACGTAAATATTAAGCAATTGATTGAAATATCCCGCAAATATGGGAGCGACAGCCGTTATGTAATTGCCGGAGGAGGCAACACTTCATATAAAGACGATGAAAAACTGTGGGTTAAAGCCAGCGGGCATGCGCTCGCTACGATTACGGAAGATGGCTTTGCCGTTCTTGACCGCAAAAAACTGAACATTATTTCCGAACGTCAATACAGCGATAATGTTGCCATACGCGAAGAAGAAGTGAAAAACGACCTTGCCGCCGCATGTATCACAAAAGACCGCCGGCCGTCCGTCGAGACGTCCATGCATAACGCTTTCGACTGTGCTTTTATAGTCCATCTTCATCCGACGGCGGTAAACGGACTTATGTGCAGTGAAAATGCGGAAGAGGAAACGAAACGCCTTTTCGGCGACACTGCCGTGTATATTCCCTACACCGATCCGGGGTATGTCTTATTTAAAGAAGTGGAAAAACGTATAAATGCTTTTAAAAGGATAAACGGAAAACATCCGACTATCGTTTTGCTGCAAAATCACGGAATATTTGTAGGCGCCGATACGACGGGAGAAATAGAAGAATTATACCGGGATATAATCGACCGTATAGAGAAAAAAGCCGCCGTCAGCCTGACGACAGAAACAGAAACTATCTGCGACTGCGTACAGGAAGTCATACCGGCGATCCGGATGATGATAAGTAAACACAGTGGCCTCAAAACACTGAAGATTCGCAATAACAGCCGTATAAAAAGATTCGCCTCATCGGAAAAAGAATTTGCGAAAGTGGCGACGCCGTTCACACCCGATGCCATCGTATATTGCAAATCCAGATATATCTATCTGGCATACAAAGACAATGACGACCTGCTGGAAAAAGCGCAGGAAGAAATAGACGCATACGTTAAGAAAAACGGATATACCCCCAAAGTGCTCCTTATCGAAGGGATAGGACTTGTTGCCGCAGGTGACAATGCTGCCGGATGCGATATCATTCTCGACGTATACGAAGATATGATGAAAATTGCGGAAACAGCACAATCGTTCGGCGGAGAACATCCGATGACGAGGACACAAATCGATTTCATCGATAGCTGGGAAGTTGAAAATTATCGCCGCAAAGTCAGTGCAGGCAACGCTTCCGGACGTGTGGAAAACAAAACGATAATTGTCACGGGAGCCGCCCAGGGATTCGGGGAAGGGATTGCAGAGTGCCTTTTGAAAGAAGGCGCTAACATCGTTGTTGCCGACCTTAACGAAACAGCCGGCAGGGCAACGGCCGAAAGATTCCTGAGTTTATGCAAATCAAACCGCGCCGTCTTTGTAAAGACAAACGTTGCCGACACGGAAAGCCTTCGTAACCTCATACACGAAACGGTATGCAATTTCGGCGGCCTGGACGTTTTTATCAGCAATGCAGGCGTCTTACGCGCCGGAGGACTGGAAGATATGACGCCCGAAAACTTCGAATTCGTTACGAAAATAAATTATAACGCATATTTCTATTGCACACAGGCAGCATCGCGCGTTATGAAACGGCAAAATAAATATGCACCCGGATATTATTGCGACATCATTCAGATAAACTCAAAATCCGGCCTGCGCGGCTCAAAAGCCAATTTCGCCTACGCCGGCGGCAAATTCGGCGGCATCGGACTAACGCAGTCGTTCGCACTCGAATTAGCCCCGTTCCGCATCAAAGTAAACGCTATATGCCCGGGGAATTTTTACGAAGGTCCATTATGGTCTAATCCCGAAAACGGATTATTCAAACAATACCTGCAAGCAGGAAAAGTCCCCGGCGCTCAAACGATTGAAGACGTCCGCAAATACTACATGAGCCAGGTGCCGATGAATAAAGGCACAAGCCCCGAAGACGTTACAAAAGCCGCGCTTTACCTTATCGACCAGACTTGCGAAACCGGACAAGCCCTTCCCGTAACCGGCGGACAGGTGATGATTAATTAACTGTAAAATCATGATTATTAACCAATAACCCCTTATGTTATGAAGACAAAAGCAGTACGTTTATACGGAAAAAACGACCTCCGTATGGAAGAATTTGACTTGCCGGCCATCAAAGACGACGAAATACTGGCAAAAGTTGTGTGCGACAGTATATGTATGTCGTCGTACAAAGCAACGCACGAAGCAGACGTACACAAACGCGTACCGCGCGATGTTGCGCAGAATCCGGTCATTATTGGCCATGAGTTTGCCGGCGAACTTGTCGAGGTTGGCGACAAATGGAAAGATCAGTTTAAAGCGGGCGACAAATTTTCCATACAACCGGCTCTCAATGACAAAAACGGGCCTGTAGGCCGGCTAAGCGCACCCGGTTATTCGTATCGTTATATCGGTGGAGATGCCACTTATGTAATCATACCCAACGAAGTCATGGCTAACGATTGTCTGTTGCATTATACGGGTAAAGGTTTCTATCCGGCATCCTTATCCGAACCGCTGTCGTGCGTAATCGGAGCGATGCATGCCAATTACCATACGGAACAGGGTTCGTATATACACAACATGGAAATAAAAGACGGCGGCAATATGGCGATCCTGGCCGGTGTA
Source organism: Tannerella sp. (assembly GCA_031283785.1). The sequence goes on from JAITBC010000066.1 coordinate 7,638, forward strand.
GGCCCTATGGGACTTGCAGCTATAAACTACGCCATACATCGCCCCGACAGAAAACCTCGCTTCCTTATCGTAACAGACATAGACCAGACGAGGCTAGATCGCGCGGAATTACTGTATGGCCCCAATGAAGCGGCAAAAAACGGCATCAACCTGAAATATATCAATACGGGGAATATGGAGAATCCGGCGGCAGAACTGAAAGCTATGACTGACGCTGAAGGGTTTGACGACGTATTCGTATTTGCCCCCGTTGCGCCCATTATCGAACAGGCCGACGCGCTGCTTGCCGTAGACGGATGCCTGAATTTTTTTGCAGGACCGGCCAAAACAGACTTCAAAGCGCCGTTTAATTTCTACAACGTACATTATGCAAGAACGCATATTGTCGGTACAAGCGGCGGGAACAACGATGATATGGTAGAAGCGCTCGAAATGATGAGCAATGGCCTCGACCCGGCCGGACTTGTCACGCACATCGGAGGCATAAACGCAGTGATCGACACAACGATGAATCTACCGGCCATACAGGGTGGAAAAAAACTTATCTACACGCATATGGATATGCCGCTTACTCCTATTTCAGCGTTCGAAACCAAAGGACAAACAAATCCCGTATATGCGGAATTACATAAGTTGTGTGCTGCAAGCAACGGCCTATGGAGCGTCGAAGCGGAAGAATACCTGCTTGCGAATGTACATGAATTTTTTCAACCATACACAAACGAATAAAAATATCCGGCAAAATTTACAGGATAAAAACAGGCAAAAGCAACAGAATAAAAAGACGCATGTTCACAGCAAAAAAAACCGCTCTCCCTGAAAAAGAGCGGGCTAAAAGTGCAATTGTGTATGCTTTCCTGAATTTTCTTTGCCGTTTGTACTTTGGGCTTACGTTTCCCGAAGAAGTAACGAAAATCTTTTATTCTATCCGTTCGTCGAAGTTGTCGGACACCGAACCTACAAACATGTCCTGGCGGCGACACATCATTAATAAGGGACTATGGATTTTTTCTATATGCAAGGATGCCGGTAAAGAGATATGCTTCCGTGTTGATGTCCTTTTGGTGAAAGACCTGACGTACGTCCCTCATACTTGTCTCCTCCATGAGTTCTTTTAACGAACATCCTACAAGATTGCTTCGCCTGACGGCTTGCATTGTCATCCAGCACTTATTATAAAAGAGGCAGGAAGATTCTTTTATTAAAGATCATTCTCATTACATAAATATCTAAAATTCGGAATAATGTCAAACATTTTTCCGGCGATTCCGAATAAAAAATTACATTTTTCCGTTTTTTCCCTTGTAAATGATAAAAAACATTTTACCTTTGCACGGAATTAAAATTAACGATAACGATGCCGTCTTCTCTGAATATAATAAACCAACAGTTCTTTTTAACATCCATGCATTTGGATGTTAGGGGGATTTTATTAGAGAGAGAGAGAGAGAGAGAGAGAGAGAGACTCTCGCCAGACTTCGCCTTCATTATTTCTTCACGCACGCACGCGTAGTAAATATAAGTATTTTTCTTCAAACATGCAAGAATGATTATCTTGCATTGTTTATCGCAGATTCCGTACAACTTTCGGAAAAGGAAGTTGTACGTTCCCGAAAGCTTTTTTATCATATGATATGAATTTATCCGGTAGACACATAGAGACATACGGTCGTGCGTCTTTATGTAAAATCGGGGGCAGAATCCGAAAAGCCTGAACAGAGTAGGAATATATTATAAAATGTAATGTTATGAACAAAACGGATTTTATCGGTGCAGTAGCAGCAAACGCGGGACTCACCAAAGCGGATGCCAAAAAAGCGGTGGACGCATTTGTCGAAACAGTTGAAGGTGCAGTAAAAAAAGGCGAGAAGGTTATTTTTGTCGGCTTCGGGTCTTTTTCGGTAGTTGAGAAGTCAGCCCGTAAAGGTGTTAACCCGAAAACAAAGGAACGTATCAACATTCCTGCTCGTAAGGCTGTTAAATTCAAACCCGGCGCTACTTTTGCCGAACTCGTGAAATAACGAAACGAACGGGTCTTATTCCGGAAAAGAGAATCTGAAAAACAGATACTCTTTTCCGGATTACAGTTCAAATTGCGTTCTGAAAACCGGGCGGAATATGCGGCTGTAGGAGGTGTATTGGCGGCGGGAAGCAAATAAAGCGGAAATTACGTTCCCGGCGCTTGCGGATGATTACTCAAACAGTGGAGCAACGACTCTCGAGGTAGCCGCAAAGCCGCAAATGAATCAGGAATATACGATATGAACAGTGATGCGGCAGGAGAACAGACAGATATTTATATAAAAAGCACTCAAAAACAGGCGAAGCAGGAAAGTATAAAGAAGAAACAGACAGAACGCTTCGAAACAGTATCATCCGTACAAATTTTACATTAAATTCTTAACCTGTCCGGAGTGAAAAGTGAAAAACTTCCTGTATATTTGCACAGTGAACATGAAACGGTTACACTGGTATAAAGTAAAAAAGTCAGTTATGAGAACAAAGGAAGATAGCCGGCCAAAATCCTTGATGAGTAGGCTAAAATCCTTGAAGAGAAGGATAAAGCCCTCGAAGAGCATGCGAAAGCCTTTGAGGAATTGAAAAGGCAGATGGAAGAAATGCAAAAACAAACCGGAAACAGACTGTAAACAATCGGATGCCCGGAACCTGTTTAAATTTTTTGAGAAGACACAGTGTTCCTATTGTCTGATATTTTTCAGGTTAATAATCAATGTATTAACAATCGAAAGCCGGCAGGTTGTATTTGTTCTTCGTTTTTTTATTTAAATTTGCACGCAAAATATTGTATGGTTCAAACATAGCAGACCATGAAGATATTTAAAAATCAAAAGGATAAAATTAAATGAAGAGAATCAGAATTTCGTTGCTCGGCAAAGTAGCCCTTGCAATAGTATTGGGTATCGTATTCGGACAATTTCTGCCGTGGAGTATTGCGCGTGTATTTGTGACGTTCAATTCGCTCTTCGGCGAGTTTTTAAAGTTTGTCATTCCGCTAATTATATGCGGGCTGGTGGTGCCTGCTATCAGCGACTTGGGGAAGGGCGCCGGCAAGTTGCTCATCCTCACGGCTATCATTGCATACGGATCGACGCTTTTTTCAGGCTTCTTCACCTGTCTGAGCGGATTAGTGGTGCTTCCGCAAATCATTACATCGAACACCGAACTATCCGTCATGCAGAATCCCGAAGATACGATGCTTCAACCGTTTTTTACGGTCGGGATGCCGCCGGTAATGGATGTGATGACGGCGTTGCTGCTCGCTTTCGTGCTCGGAATAGGATTGACGCTCATCAACGGTACGACATTGCAAAACGCTTTTGCCGAGTTTCGCGACATTATAGTACGGCTTATTGAGTCTGTTATCATCCCACTGTTGCCCATCCATATTTTCGGGTTATTCCTGAACATGACGCTCAGCGGACAGGTGGCTACCATCCTGTTGATGTTTCTGAAAGTGATTCTGTTTATTTTTGTGCTGCATATATTGCTGTTGTTTGTACAGTTTGCCATTGCCGGTATTGTCGGGCGGAAGAATCCGTTCAAATTGCTGAAAAACATGATGCCTGCGTATGCGACGGCGCTTGGTACGCAATCATCGGCTGCGACCATCCCCGTTACACTGCAACAGACACTTAAAAACGGCGTGCGGGAAGCGGTTGCCGTTTTCGTCGTGCCACTCTGCGCTACAATTCATCTGGCGGGGAGTACGATGAAGATTGTCGCCTGCGCAATGGCCGTCATGCTGATGGTGGATATGCCTGTTTCATTAATAGATTTCAGCGGGTTTATCTGTATGTTAGGCATTACGATGGTTGCCGCTCCGGGCGTACCGGGAGGCGCAATTATGGCAGCGGCAGGCGTACTCGAAAGTATGCTTGGATTCGATGAAACGCTTCAGGCGCTGATGATTGCTCTTTACATTGCCATGGACAGTTTCGGCACTGCATGCAACGTAACCGGTGACGGTGCTATCGCGGTTGTCGTTGATAAAATATCTGCAATCCTTCATCCACACAGTTATCCCCGATAGTAAATGCATTACAGAAAGCAACGGCGAGTTTTTCAATTTTAATTTTCATCTATCTCTTTCGGTGAGGCATGGTATTGTCTCACTTATTTTCCTTTTTTACTCTGGAGAGCGGCGTATCGTATGTAGTCGTAATCGGTAATAACCACTATATGGTGATTCTTAATTGATGGTAAAGCAAGCCATGTGATGGATAGTTTTTATCCGTAATCTTATGAAAGATAGCGGTAGCCGAAGGAATGGCTGCCGCTATCTTCTTCCGTAAAAAAACTTTTTTCAATCGTACGCGCTTGGGAATACGGAATTTTCATGTAATTTTGTACTCCAAAGAAAAATTGTAACTTATGGCATTTAAACAGCAACAACAGCTCAAGCAACAACAACGCCTTTCACCGCAACAGATACAGACGATAAAGATGTTGGAACTTCCTGCGCTTGAAATAGAAGAACGTATAAAAAATGAACTTGATGAAAATCCTGCCCTGGAAGAAGGATTAGATTATCCGAACGAACAGGATGCCGATTATGATGCAAATGACAATTCTTCCGATAATCAAGATTCGGATGAAGATTTATCGCTTGGGGACTATATGAACGAAGACGATATTCCGGATTATAAACTCACTGAAATAAGCAATAAAGAAGAACGGAAGGAGACCGTCTTTTTCAACAACGAACAGTCGCTTTCCGATTACCTTCTCCAACAGCTACAATTAAACGAGCTATCCGAAAAAGATAAGAAAATCAGCGAATATCTAATCGGAAATATTGATGACGACGGATATCTGCGACGCGACATGAGCGCAATTACCGACGATATCGCATTTCAGTCAGGCGAAGACATCACCGAAAAAGAGTTAACGCGGATATTGAAAATCATACAAGAACTTGATCCTCCCGGTATCGGTGCACGCAACCTGCAGGAATGTCTTATCCTCCAACTGGAAAAACGTAAAGAGACGAAAGAAACGGAACTGGCGATTGAGATTCTGACGAAATATTTTGAGGAATTTACCCGTAAACATTATGATAAGATACAAAAAGCGTTAGACATTGACGAAAAACAATTGAAAGCAATTATATACGAAATCACGTCGCTTAACCCTAAACCGGGAAGTAACTGGGACGATTCGATGACAACCGCTATGAATCGTGTAATCCCGGATTTTATTGTAGAAACGAATAACGGAGAAATAATTTTAACACTTAACAGTCGCGGCATTCCCGATTTACGGATAAATCGTGAATATTCCGACATGTTGAAAGATTATACAGGCAACAAAGCCAATCAGACGTCGGAAATGCGTAACGCCGTCCTTTTTGTAAAGCAAAAGTTAGACGCCGCCCAAAGTTTTATCGACGCTGTCCGTCAACGCCAGGAGACTTTGCAACGCACGATGGAAACGATTATCATTTTACAGGAAACATTTTTCCTGACCGGCGAAGAAAGCAAACTGAAACCGATGATACTCAAAGACGTTGCAGAACGTACCGGATATGATATCTCTACGATCTCTCGTGTAAGCAACAGCAAATACGTTCAAACAAATTTCGGTATATATCCGTTGAAATTCTTTTTTTCCGAATCTACACAAACGGAAAGCGGCGAGACTATTTCAACCCGGAAAATAAAACAAATCATAAAAGAGGAAATTGACGTTGAAAACAAGAAAAAACCTGTCACAGACGAGGATCTTACTGTAATACTCAATACGAAAGGATATCGAATAGCACGCCGTACGGTGGCAAAATACCGTGAACAACTCGGGATACCCGTCGCACGAATGAGAAAAGAAATGTAATGAGTATTTCCGGCAAAGTGTCGGATGTATGACTTTTATATGTAACAATAAAAACAAACAAATAACATAAAATGAATCCCATTGTAAGTATTATTATGGGCAGTACGTCAGACTTGCCCGTTATGGAAAAAGCGGCCGCGTTTCTAAACGAAATGGAAATTCCTTTTGAGATGCATGCCTTATCGGCACACCGCACACCGGAAGCGGTAGAAGAATTTGCAAAAGGCGCGGGAAATCGCGGGATAAAAGTAATTATTGCCGCCGCAGGAATGGCTGCGCATCTTTGCGGCGTAATCGCCTCTATGACAACGATTCCTGTTATAGGCGTGCCGATCGCCTCCTCTCTTGAGGGAATAGACGCGCTCTTAGCCATCGTGCAAATGCCCCCGGGAATACCTGTTGCTACCGTAGGGATTAACGGCGCCCTCAACGGCGCCATCCTCGCCGCCCAAATACTTTCTACCGACGACAACGAATTGCAAAAAAAATTAGCCGGTTATAAAGATAGCCTCAAAAATAAAATCATCAACGCAAACGAAGAATTGAAAAAGGTTTCCTACAAATACAAAACAAATTAATGGATTTCTTCAATTACAAACGCCGGGTTCGATCTGTTGTACAAATAGGAAATACACCTTTGGGAGGAACATATCCCGTCCGTATTCAATCAATGGCAAATGTCCCTACGATGGAGACGGATGCAGCTGTCAGCCAGGCTATACGCATGACGGACGCCGGCGCCGAATATGTCCGGTTCACGGCGCAGGGAGAACGTGAAGCCCGGAATCTGCAAAACATATGCCGGACGCTTCGTGAGAAAGGATATACCACGCCTCTTATCGCCGATATTCACTTCCAGCCCAAAGTTGCCGACATAGCTGCGTTATATGTAGAAAAGGTACGCATTAATCCGGGTAATTATGTAGACAAAGCACGGAAATTCGAAAAAATAAAATATACGAGCCGGGCATACGCCGCAGAATTACAAAAGATACGCGACCGTTTTGTCCCTTTTTTGAGACGATGTCGCGAAAATAATACGGCGATACGCATAGGTGTCAACCATGGTTCGCTTTCCGACCGCATTATGAGCCGGTATGGAGATACTCCCGAAGGCATGGTCGAATCATGCATGGAATTTTTACGCCTGTGCGCCGAAGAAAAGTTTGACAATGTCGTCATATCGGTTAAAGCGTCTAACACAGCCGTAATGATATGCACGATACGGCTTTTAGTCCGAACAATGGATGCGGAAGGTATGAATTATCCGTTGCATCTCGGCGTAACGGAAGCCGGCGAGGGCGAGGACGGCAGAATAAAAAGCGCAGTCGGAATAGGTACATTGCTCTTCGACGGTATCGGCGACACGATACGCGTATCATTAAGCGAAGAGCCTGAAGCGGAAATACCCGTCGCCCGCAAATTAGCGGATTATATTGCCCTACTCAAAGATCATGCACCCATAAACGCCGTCGCTTCCCCATTATACGACCCCATACGCCCGACAAGACGTAAAAGCAGGTTTGTAAACGGAATAGGCGGCGACATACCTCCGGTCGTCATCTCCAACAGAATGAACGGAAATAATTCCCCTAAAGGAATCTTGCCGGAGTACCGTCCGGCGGTTATCACCTTCGACAGAACAAGAAGCGACGACGCAACCGTTCCCGACAGAACGGATAGCGACAGCGCAACCGATAATCGCCTAATGCCGGACTGGATATATACCAAACCGGAAAACATGACAGATTCGCCATCCGCAAAACATATCGTCGACGCAGCGTATCTGTATTCCGACGACACTGTAAACCCATATCATATCGATACAACATACCGGCATTCGGGCGTCGATACCGGCCGATACCCGCAAACAAAAGCCTATCCTTGCTTTTCCGTCCTTGGGAAAGACGAGTTAATTAAATGTAATGCGGATACCAAATTCATCAAACTGACATACAACGACTTGGACGACAGCATGATCCAACTTCTGAAAACAGATAAAAATACAGTCGTTATACTTAGCAGTACACATACAAACGGCGTAGGCGAAATGAGAGCGTTTATGCATCGCCTGCTGGATACGGAATGTGATGTGCCTGTCATTCTCTGCCGGGAATATCATGAAAACGACCGGGAATCCCTTCAGGTAAAAGCGGCGGTGGATTTCGGCGCACTACTCACGGACGGATTCGGCGACGGAATCATGCTGTGCAATCATGAATCCTGTTGCGACACAAAAAACATTGAAAACTATATGTTCGGCATCTTGCAGGCCGCACGTGTACGCATCAGTAAAACGGAATACATCTCCTGCCCCGGATGCGGCAGAACACTGTTCAACCTTCAAAAGACAATCGCACAGATAAAATCCGCCACATCCCACATGGCAGACCTTAAGATAGCCGTTATGGGGTGTATTGTCAACGGACCCGGCGAAATGGCCGATGCCGACTACGGGTACATAGGCGCCGGAGGCGGACGCATCAGTTTGTATAAGGGCAAAGAATGTATCCTGAAAAACATCCCCGAAGAAGATGCGGTAACACGGCTCTTGGAGCTAATCAACAGCCAGCGGCAATAACGACTGCTATATACTCTCACGGCATAATTTGCAGATATAAAAAACGGACATTTTTCACTCCAGAACATGAAATCCCTTTCAGGATCGAATGATACCTGTGTGTTTCGTAACCACCGCCACTGGTAATACTATTGTGGAAAAATCGCAGATAAAGCGATAATTACAATTATCAGAGAAAAAAATCAACTTTTTAATGCAATATTGTTGCATTAAAAAATATTATTGTAACTTTGTGGCGTTAAGCAAGGGGTATGAAGCGGATAAAACATATGAAAAGTATACCGTGTATGCTGTTGCTTTCCTGTTTGCGAGCATGTTTTTTTTAAATATTAAATATTATGAATAAGAAAGTGATTTCAGGTATTTTGTTTCTTACGAGTTTGAGTACACTCGCTCTTTTGTCATGTAAAAAAGATGAAGTAATACCGGAAAAACCGGTAATAACCATTACTGAAGTAGGCAGCCACGATATGCCGGAAGGTAAAGTAAAAGCGGGCGACGAGTTGCATCTTGAAGCGGAAATTGTCGCCGATGGATCAATTGCGCGAATCGACGTTGAAATCCATCAGGAAGAAGGCGGCGGTTTTGAGATTGAAAAGTCATATGTCGACGGTAAATACATCGGCGTGAAAAATGTAGAATTTCACGAACATATCGACATCCCCGCCGAAACGCCTGCCGGCGAATATCATTTGCATCTGACCGTAACCGACAAGGAAGGACAAAGCACAACCGCCGAAGCGGAATTGACAATTGAACGGTAAGCGTCCGGTTCACATCCATACGGGGATCAACTCAAGAACGTTATCAGCCCGATTGAACGGTAAAAGTATCCGATTGTTCATCCTCGTTTCAACATCGTCACCCAATTATACTTTCCATTGGGTCAAGAAGGGGTTGTCTCGAAAGGGGCAGCCTCCTTCTTTGTATTTATTTTGTATTGCACTTTTTAGGGGAACAGAGAAAGCGGGGCACCCGTTATAGAGCCTTATTCCATGACAAGGAATAATATGTATGCTTTCATTAGACAAAACTATGCCGCGCGGAGTACAACCACTAACCACTTTCCTGTAAAAAAAATCATTCGAATGCGCTTGGAAATTACACGATTTTCATCTAACTTTGCAGTGATAAATAAAAACAGGAAGCGTTATGACATCGAAAAAAAGTAAAGAACGACCGCTTGTGTCATTTGACTGGGCTTTAAAGCGACTGTTACGCAACAAGGCCAACTTCGAAGTGGTTGAAGGTT